>SCRB01000595.1 GCA_004299545.1 Rhizobiaceae bacterium | reverse complement strand
CAGCCTTCAAAACACGCAACCGCAGATCCTCGCCGAGCGCTCTCGCCATCATCAACCTCCGTCAAGGCGGATGTTGAATCAGAAGCCGGATACCGCGTCACATCACAATCGATTCATCGATACCCGGACGTACTCTAGCTGTCGCCCCGTTTGGTTATGCGAGGAGTTTGTTTTTGCCGCCGGAGCTATGCGAGCGCGGTGTGAGGCCAAGTCATGCTGCAACGGATCGGCCTGAGGAGAATAATGTCGCATCGGGTACTGCGGCAGTGATAGCGCTCGCCGTGATCGGCCCGATGCCCGGGATGTCCGCCAAACGCCGGCTTGCCGCGCTCTGGCGGTGCCAGGACAAGATCGTCTTTTCGATCTTCTCGATTTCACGGGCGAGGGCGCGCATCTGGTCTATAAGGCCATGCAGCGCCTTGCGTGCCAGTGCCGGCAGGCCGTCCTGTGCCGTATGAAAAGCTTCTATCGCTGTTTTCACACCAGCAGATCCTTACGCAGCGGTGATGCCGAGTTCCGCAAGGTGCCCTCGTAGGGCGTTGATGAGCATTGTGCGTTGGCGAACCAGGAGATTCCGAGATTTGTGCAATATCAGCATGCCCTGCATGTTCCATGCTCTTGATTGCGGCAAAGCGCATGCTTGGCCGCGTTACTGCTTCGCAGATCGCTTCGGCGTCCGCCGCATCAGTCTTGCCTCGTTTGACGTAAGCCTTCACGTAAGCTGGTGGCATCAACTTGACCGTATGGCCAAGCTTCCCCAGTTCCCGTCCCCAATGATGTGCGATCGCACAAGCCTCGACTTCGATCAAGCAAGGACGAAGGCCCGCGAAGAACTTCAGCGCCTCACTGCGGCGCAACGGCTTGCGGATGATAATCTTGCCGTCGGCATCAACACCGTGAACCTGCAAAATGTTCTCGGCGAGGTCGAGGCCGATTGTAGAAATCTCGTCCATGGAGTGGTTCCGTTCGATCTTCGTCACAGTTGCCATCCTGACATACCGCGAGCGGAGGTCGCTCCACCCCATCAAATTATGTGCGCAGCTAACGCGCTGAAATCATTGAAAAGCTATTCTAATATTTAACTGCAAAACGACAATGGCCTCGCGGTCCAGATTTAAAGCAGATTGCTACTTTCTTCTTATCAGGAGTCCCATCCGCGCCGCGGGAGGTCGATCTCATCAGGATGGCGCATCTGGGTACGGGTATAGCCGTGCGACGCCTTTTCCGCCGCTACGGGAATATCACCGGGCATCCTTCCACGTTTTGTCGAGCCATGTCGGTTTAAGCAAAATCATCGGTACCGCCTGCCCCCATTATGAGGTCGGCGCTGGTCGTGCTGGCGACATTCTCGTCGGTGCGGTAACATTCCGGGCCGGCTCGCCTCGGGCCGCTTGGGGGGCGCTCGTCATGGAAATGCACCAGATACGCTATTTCCTCAAGGCAGGGGAGACGCTGAATTTCACGCGCGCCGCCGAGCAGTGCGGCGTCAGCGTGCCATCGCTCAGTCGCGGGATACATCAGTTGGAGGAGGAATTGGGCGGGCAGCTTTTCCGGCGCGAGCGGCACCTGACGCACCTGACCGACCTCGGCCGGCTGATGCTCGCGCATTTTTCCGTGATGAGCAGTGCCGCAGATGCAGCCAAACGTGAGGCCAGGGACTATGTCAGGCTCGCAGGCTCACGGCTGAAGTTCGGCATATTCGCCTCGATCGGCGCCGACGTGCTAACCGGCTATCTCACGACCTTACGGGATCAGGCACCTGAACTCGAATTGCATATATGGGAAGCCAATTGCGAAGAACTGGAAGCCGCTCTGCTCGGCGGCGAGATCGACATCGCGCTGACCAGCTCGCCCGAGCTCGATGAACGAATCCGTACGACGCCGCTGTTCAGGGAGGCGTTCTTCATCTCGTTTGCCCCCGGTCACCGCTTCAACCAGATGAACGCGGTGCCGTTGCGCGAACTCGAGGGCGAGGACTACGTCAAGCGTCTGCATTGCGAATTTCCCTCGAACCTGGCGCGGCTTGGTGTTCCCAAGCCTTACAATGGCGTCAATATCCGCTATGTCGGCGAGCGCGAGGACTGGATCCAGTCGCTGGTCCGGGCCGGTCTCGGTTGCGCGGTGATGCCCGAATACCTGCCGCTTTTGCCCGGCCTCGAAATACGCCGGCTGGTCGACCCGGAAGTGTTCCGGCAGATCAGCCTTGCAACAGTCGCCGGCAGACCGCATAGTCCGCCGGTCGCTGCGGCCGTTGCAGCCGCGCGACGCTACCGATGGCCGAGCGGCAGTACCCGCCAGAGTCGAACCACCGCCTGATACATCACCCGCCAGCGTTGCATGAAAGCTAACGGCTCGTTAGCCAAACAGGGCTGTCCGAAGGCGACTGAAAGTCTCATCATCTCCCCTTCATGTGACCAGGGTGCAGGGCGACGGGGAGAATGTCGAGAATTGCCAAGCGGGCGGAAGCCGGCCTTCTCGCCATGGTTTCCTCTTGTGCCTTTGCGGCAACGTTGCCGCTTGCAGGCGTTGCATCCTGCGTGCTCGCCGCCTTCGCCATCGGCCCGGCCTTTGCCGGCGACACCTGCGGTACGGGCACGGCCGGCGCCCTGGCTGTCGCCTGCGGGACCGGCAGTACGGCGAGCGGCCGGCTAAGCACAGCCTATGGTTATGGCAGTGGAGCGGGCGACTACAGCGCAGCCTTCGGTTCGGGCAGCGAGGCGAGCGGCGTCAGTAGCGCGGCCTTTGGCGCTGGCAGCACCGCGAGTGGCTATGCCAGTGTGGCGCTCGGCGTTAACAGCGGTAGCCTCGGCAGTGGCAATGACAGCTTCGCGGGCGGCAGCGACGCGTCGGCCGTCGGCGCCAATTCCATCGCCATAGGTGGCGGAGAAGCGGTCGGTGGCCCCTCTGCCGCCGTGGCCTACAACGCCGGGGACATCGCCATCGGCACGGGCAGCGTGGCCGGCATCAGCGGCCGACCCTCCATAGCAGACACCGCCATCGGCTTCGGCGCGCAAGCCACCGGCGGCGGCAGCGCAGCCTATGGCGATGGCAGCACGGCGAGCGGCGTCGGAAGCGCCGCCTATGGCTTCGATAGTACGGCGAGCGGCCTCGATAGCGCGGCCTACGGCAACGGCAGCAAGGCAAGCGGCCTCGGCAGCGCGGCTTATGGCTTCGACAGCACGGCGAGCGGCGTCGGCAGCGCGGCTTATGGTGCGTCCAGCACCGCGAGCGGTATCGAGAGTGCAGCTTATGGCGCCGGCAGTACGACCAGCGGCGATTTCAGCGCGGCCTATGGCAGCCGTGCGAGCGCCGGCGGCGCCAATTCCATTGCCATCGGCAGCGGGGACAATGGCGCGAACGGTAACGGTGCGCTGACCTACAACGCCGGTGACATCGCCATCGGCACGGGCAGCGTGGCGGGCGTGAGTGGCAGCGCCACGATCCAATACGACACGGCTCTCGGCTATGGCGCGCAGGCCACCGGCGGCGACAGCGTGGCCGTTGGCGCGGGCAGCACAGCAAGCAATGCTGGCAGCGCGGCATTCGGCCCGTCGAGCCTTGCGAGCGGTGCGAACGCCGTTTCGCTTGGCACCGGTTTTCTTAATGACGGCGCGGGCAACAACATCGCAGGCGCGAGCGGGACCTATGCAACAGCAGCCGGTTATCAGGCGCGCGCGAGCGGCAATTACAGCGCTGCTTTTGGCAATGCCAGCACGGCGAGCGGCGTCAACAGCGCCGCCTATGGCGAGAGTAGTACGGCGAGCGGTGCCAACAGCGCTGCTTTTGGGGCGAACAGTGCAGCGAGCGGCTTCTTCAGCGCGGCCTTTGGCGCTGGCAGTACCGCGAGTGGCTATGCCAACGTGGCTTTTGGCGCGAACAGCGCTGCACAGAGCGATTACAGCGCGGCCTTTGGCGCGTATAGCGTTGCAAGCGGCTATGCCAGCGTTGCGAACGGCACCCTTGCGAATGCGGGCGGTACCTATTCGATCGCCATCGGCGGCGGCGACGCTACCATCGGCGGCAGAAGTGGTGCGGTGACGTACAACACCGGCGACATCGCCATCGGCACATCGAGCGTGGCGGGCAGCAACGGCGGTGCGGGGACCGACGATATTGCGGTCGGCTTTGGCGCACAGGCCACGGGCGGCTCCAGTGCAGCCTATGGTGCCGGCAGCGCGGCAAGCGGCATCGCCAGCGCGGCCTATGGTACCGGCAGCACAGCGAGCGGCTTCCTCAGCGCGGCCTATGGTGCCGGCAGCACAGCGAGCGGCGAGGGCAGCGCGGTCTATGGCGCTTTGAGCACGGCGAGCGGCGCCTCTAGCGCGGCCTATGGCTTCGGCAGCACGGCAAGTGGCGATTTCAGCGCGGCCTATGGCAGCCGTGCGAGCGCCGGCGGCGCCAATTCCATTGCCATCGGCAGCGGGGACAATGGCACGAACGGCAACGGCGCGGCCTCCTATAACGCCGGCGACATCGCCATCGGCACCAACAGCGTGGCAGGCAGCAGTGGCGGTGCGGGGAGCGACGATATCGCGGCCGGCTTTGGCGCACAGGCCACGGGCGGCGATAGCGCGGCCTATGGCTCCAGCAGCGCGGCAAGCGGCATCGCCAGCGCGGCCTATGGTGCCGGCAGCACAGCGAGCGGCGATTTCAGCGCGGCCTATGGCAGCCGTGCGAGCGCCGGCGGCGCCAATTCCATTGCCATCGGCAGCGGGGACAATGGCGCGAACGGCAATGGCGCGGCGTCCTACAACGCCGGCGACATCGCCATCGGCACGTCGAGCGTGGCGGGCAGCAACGGCGGTACGCAAAACTACGACGTGGCAATCGGGTACGGCGCTTCCGCGACTGGCGGCTCTTCGCTCGCGCTCGGCCATGGCGCAAACGCAAGCGCAGCCAATGCGGTGGCATTGGGCGAGGGCTCCATCGCCGACCTGGCGGACACCGTGTCTGTGGGCTCCTTCGCCAAGCAGCGCCGGATTGTCAATGTCGCGGCGGGCACGCTGTCGGCGGCCAGCACCGACGCGGTCAACGGCAGCCAGCTCTATGCGACCAACCAGAACGTGACCACGCTGGCGGGCCAGATCGGGGGCGGGGCGATCGGCCTTGTGCAGCAGGCGGGTCCCGGCCAGCCAATCACCGTCGGAGCGGCGATCCATGGCGCGGAGGTCGATTTCACCGGCGCGGACGGTGCCCGCGTGCTGACAGGTGTCAGTGCCGGAGCGCTGACGGCGGCAAGCACCGAGGCAGTGAACGGTAGCCAATTGCTTTCCGCCAACCAGCGTATCGCGATGGCCTTCGGCGGCGGCGCGGGCGTCGATGCCGGTGGCCAGCTGGCGGCGCCGAGCTACGCCGTGCAGGGCGGCATCTACAACAATGTCGGGAGCGCGTTCGGCGCTCTTGACGGGCAGGTGACAAATAACACCACCAACATCGCCACGCTGACGACCCAGATCAGTAATGGCAGTGTCGGTCTGGTCCGGCAAGATCAGGCCACCCGCGCACTCACCGTCGGCGCGGCGACCGACGGCAGCGTCGTCGACATATCCGGAACGGCCGGGAACAGGCAGATAACAGGCGTGGCGACCGGTGCGCTGACGGCGACCAGCGCCGATGCGGTGAACGGCAGCCAGTTGTTCGCTACCAATCAGGCGGTGGCGATCAACACCACCGATATCGCCGATCTTACCAGCACCGTCGCAGGCATCCGGACGGGAAATACGACCTATATCAAGGTCAACAGTACCGCTGCGCCGGCAACCGCATCGGGTGCCGAGGCGATCGCTGTCGGCGGTAACGCACTGGCGAGCGCCAGCGGCGCGGTAGCCGTCGGCCTGAACGCTTCGTCCACCGGGACCAATGCCATCGCCATCGGCATGGGGGCCTCGGCCACGGGGTCCGTTGCCGTCGGTGCCGGCGCGCAGGCAGGCGGCGGCGGCGCTGCCTATGGCGACTATTCCGTGGCGACGGCGGACAACAGCACGGCGCTCGGTCCGGGGGCGAGCGCGACTGGAACCAGCGCCGTCGCCATCGGCCATCATGCGAGCGCGAGCGCCGCCAATGCGGTGGCGATCGGCGACGGTTCGGTCGCCGAGGAGGCGAACACGGTCTCCGTCGGCTCCTCGTCGAACCAGCGGCGCATCACCAATGTCGCGCCGGGGGTCAACCCAACCGACGCAGCGAATGTCGGACAACTCGACAGCGTCGCGTCCGGCCTGCAAAGCCAAGTGAACGAGAACCGGAGCGAAGCACGCGCCGGCATAGCTCTGGCACTGGCGGCGTCCTCGCTGAACTATGACCAGCGGCCGGGAAAGGCATCCGTCGCAGCCGCGTTCGGTAATTTCAAGGGTCAGTCGGGATTTGCCGTCGGGCTTGGCTATGCCGCGAGCGATCGCTTTCGGCTCAATGCCTCGTTCGAAGCTGCGCCTGGGATCGACGATTACGGTGTCTCGGCCGGCGTCTCCGTGACGCTGAATTGAGCGCAATCAAAGCATGATCCGGAAAAGTGAGTGCCGGTTTTCCGAACGGATCATGCTTGAACAAGGAGAGAGAAATCTCATGTATGGGTTTCGCCGCAATCGGCAGGTTCGGCCATTCAGCTGCCTGCGCCTCGCGGGCATGGGCAGCCGCTGCCTCATCCTAGCCGTGGCGCTTCTCTCCCTTCCGGCGACCGGCCTGGCGGAGCCAGCGGTCCCCTGGTCGAAGCTGCCGCGCATGCAGCTCGAACGGCAGTTCGCCGGCCCCCTGCAGGATACGATCATCCAGCGCTGGCGCGATCCGGCGGACGGGACGATCTGCTACATCTATCTGCCGATCACGGCGCAGCATTCGGCACCGACCGCATCCGGCTATGTGCAGTATGGCCCCAACATCATCGGCACGATCAGCTGCCTTGAAGGGAGGGAGCCGGAAAGACACGTCGAGGTGCCGGCCAGAAAGAAAAGGGAGCCGGACCATTCAAGCGCCGCGGGTCACAAGTGAAAGCTTGCCGCGCCCAAGGCGTACATTGAGAAGGCGTCTTTGCATCGGGCAAAGATCTGCGTTCAAGGATTCCCAGGGAGCCAAGGAGGTCACGCTGTCCTCGTTTCGGCGGTTCGGTCCTCTGCGGACTTCGCGAGCTTCAATATTCGTTGCTCAGCCTCCCGTTCTGGTGGTCCCGGAGTTTCTGGCCATTTGAATGGATGCCGAAACGGCATGTTTCGGTATTTCTACCAGGTTACGTATTGGGCAATCAGGGAACCGATCGACCGATGAGCAAGTGTCCGTCGTCAGAACATTTGGCGCAAAGTCGGCGGCGTGTTGGCGGAGTGTCGGCCTCGTTTGCTGGTTGATGTTAAGCGGCGAGTTTGCGGTGCTGAAAGCGCCGGAGTTCGATTGTCTGCTGTTTGATCCTTTCCCTTTGTTCGATGATGGTTTCCACTCGTCCGAATCTTGCCCTGGGTCTGAGGATGAAGCGGTGCGTCTCGGACATGGCTCATGCCGTCGGCGCCGGTCCATTCGGCCAGTTCGGTCGCGATGTAGCTGGGGCCGTTGTCGCTGAGCAGCTTCGGCTTGTGCAGCACCCTGGCATAGTCGCTGCCTGAAGCAGTCGGAGCCAGTTCCAGCGTATCGGTGACATCCACGGCCCGCATGATCGTGCAGAGCTTTCAGGCGATGATGTGAGCCAAGAGAAGTCGTCGAGAACGGTCGACAGATAGACCCAGCCCCAGCCGATGATCTTGAAGTAGGTGAAGTCGGTCTGCCACATCTCGTTCGGCCGGATGGTCCTGGTATGGAACGCATCCGCCGCCTTGACCACCACGAAGGCCGGGCTGGTGATGAGATCATGAGCCCTTAAGCAGGCGATAGACCGTGGCTTCTGACACGAAGTAGCGCTTCTCGTCGGTGAAGCACACCGCCAGTTCGCGCGGCGACAGTTCGGGCTGCTCCAGCGCCATGTCGATGATCTGGCCCCGAACATCGGGGGCGATGCGGTTCCAGACCCGGCTCGGCCTTGAAGGCCGAGCCTCTAGAGTCCGTTTCATTTAGTTTGAAGCATATCCGGCATTTCGGATGTAATTTGCGCATTCGGTTGGTGTGAAGGTTTCGAGCAGGGTGCCGATCCTTCGCCATGTGGCCTCGACGGTTCGCTCAGCAGCCTTTCGCATGAGGTGTTTGAGTTTGGCGAAGACCTGCTCGATGGGGTTCAGGTCGGGGCTGTAAGGCGGCAGGTAGAAGAGCTTGGCGCCGGCGGCCCTGATCGTTCGCCGGATCGCCGGTCCTTTGTGTGAACCGAGATTGTCCATGACGACGACGTCGCCGGGCTGAAGCGAGGGAACAAGGAACTGCTCCACCCAGGCTGCGAAGCTGACGCCGTTGATCGG
>SCRB01000594.1 GCA_004299545.1 Rhizobiaceae bacterium | reverse complement strand
GAGACCGTAATGCTCCACCAGAGCGAAGGGGTCGATCCTGTGCGCTATTTCCTGCTGCGGGAAGTGCCTTTCGGCCAGGACGGCAACTACAGCCATGAAGCGATCGTCAACCGCACCAATGCCGATCTCGCCAACGATCTGGGCAATCTGGCGCAGCGTTCGTTGTCGATGATCGCCAAGAACCTGGGCAGCAGGGTGCCCGAACGCGGCGAATTGCTTGCCGTGGACCGCGCCTTGCTTGCGCAGGCCGACGAGGCCCTCCTGGCGGCGCGCAAGGCGATGGCCGAGCAGGCGATCCACACCGCGCTTGCCGCCGTCTTCTTTGTCGTGGCGGAGGCAAACCGCTATTTCGCCGGGCAGGAGCCTTGGGCGCTGCGCAAGACCGACCCTACGCGTATGGAAACCGTGCTCTACACGACAGCGGAGACCGTCCGCCGCATCGCCATTCTCTGCCAGCCCTATATCCCGGATTCCGCCGCGAAGCTTCTCGACCTCCTCGCGGTCGGTGTCGATGCCCGTCAGTTCGAGCAGGTCGGCGACCGTCATGCTCTGGTGAGCGGAACGGCCTTGCCGGCTCCTCAGCCCGTCTTTCCGCGGTATGTCGAACAGGACAAGACGGGAGAAAAAGCTTCGTGATGCTTGTCGACAGCCATTGCCATCTCGATTTCCCCGATTTCGTGGAAGACAGGGACGCCATCGTCCGGCGCGCTCTCGACGCCGGCGTCGGCCGCATGGTGACGATCTCGACGCGCGTCAGGCGGTTCGATGCGGTCCGCGCCGTCGCCGAAGGCTATCCCGAGGTCTATTGTTCCATCGGTACCCATCCGCACAGCGCAGCGGAGGAAACTGACGTGACGACAGCGGAAATCGTCGCGCTTTCACAGCATCCCAAAGTCGTTGCCATCGGCGAAGCCGGGCTCGACTATTTCTACGACAAGGCGCCGCGCGATGTGCAGGCGGACGTTTTCCGGCGGCAGATCGCAGCCGCGCGGCAAACAGGATTGCCGCTTGTCATCCATTCGCGCGACGCCGACGCGGACATGGAATCCATCTTGCGCGATGAAACAGGGAAGGGGGCTTTCCCTTTCATTCTACATTGTTTTTCCTCCGGCCGCAGGCTGGCCGAAACAGGGATCGAACTCGGCGGCCATGTCTCGTTTTCCGGCATCCTGACGTTCAAGAAATCGGACGAACTGCGCGCCATCGCGAGGGATCTGCCGCCCGAGCGGCTTCTGGTCGAGACCGATGCGCCCTATCTTGCTCCGATGCCCTTTCGCGGCAAGCGCAACGAACCGGCCTATGTCGTTCAAACGGCCTTCGTTCTGGCACAGGCGCTCGGGCAAAGCGTCGAGGAAACAGCCGCCCTGACGACCGACAATTTCTTCCGCCTTTTCAGGAAGATTCCGCGGCCCCAAGCGGCGACGCCTGAAGCATGACCGATCGCCTGCGCCTCACCATCCTCGGCTGCGGTTCTTCGCCTGGAACGCCGCGCATCACCGGCGACTGGGGCGAATGCGATCCGACGAACCCGAAGAACCGCCGCCGCCGCGCTGCCGCTCTTGTGGAGCGAATCAGCGCGAGGGGCCATACCACTGTTGTCATCGATACCGGCCCGGATTTCCGCGAACAGATGATCTCCGCCGGCGTGAAGCGCCTTGATGCCGCGATCTACACGCATCCGCATGCCGACCACATCCACGGTATCGATGATCTCAGGGGCTATGCGTTGGTCCAGCGCAGCCTGATCGACGTCTATGCCGATCGCCCGACGCTGGAGCGCTTGCGAGAGGCTTTCGGCTATTGCTTTCAGACGCCTCCGGGAAGTTCCTACCCGCCGATCCTGCGTGCGCATACGATCGCGCACGACACCCCCGTGACCATAGAAGGAGAGGGGGGTCCCCTCACCTTCGAGCCATTGCCGCAGATCCATGGCGACATCATCTCACTCGGCTTCAGGATTGGGCGGGTCGCCTATTGCCCCGACGTGAGCGATTTCCCGCCCGATACGGCGGAAAAGCTGCATGGCCTCGAAATTCTCGTCATCGATGCGCTTCAATACAGACGGCATCCGAGCCATTTCTCGCTTGAGGAAGCGCTCGACTGGATCACAAGGCTGCGGCCCGCCAAGGCCTTGCTGACCCATATGCACATACCGCTCGACTATGAGCGCGTGCTGCGCGAAACGCCCGGCCACGTCGAACCGGCCTTCGATGGAATGGTCATAGAAAGCCCATATGAATCATAGTCCTGATGGCTTGAATTAAACAGCATTCGAAGGCACGCAGCACCGGCAGATCTTGCCTCGCGCAAAACGCAAATGGATATGACAAGTCGGATTCTCGCTCCGGATCGGTATCGGCACATGCCATGGAAGAATGGCGGCGGCGAAACCGTCGAGATCGCCATTGATCCGCCATGCGCCGATCTGGACAGCTTCGGCTGGCGCATCAGTATGGCAACAGTCGGTTCGGACGGGCCGTTTTCCGCTTTTCCCGGTATCGAGCGCACACTCTCCATCCTTTCGGGAGCCGGCATTTCGTTGGCCGTCGGTAATGATGACCCCGTGCGACTCGATACGGGATCTGAGCCATTTACCTTTCCGGCCGATATGACAGCCGCCGCGCACCTGATCGACGGGCCGGTCACCGATTTCAACGTCATGACGCGCCGGTCGGACTGGCGCCATACAGTTCGGCGGGTCCGGATGGACGCAGGTACTGTTCTGTCGACCGATCAGCCATCCGCAGCCCATACAATCGTCTTTTGCCGGAGCGGCGTCTTCGAAGCGGGTGATGGAACCACCGCGGCATCGCTCACGGCGAATGCAACGCTTTGGGTCGAGTGCGGCGCCGATCCATGGATACTACGATCGGCCGAAACCGGAACGGTATTCGTCGTTGAAATCGAGGCGACCGGGGCGTAAGTGCCGATTCCGTATATCGCGTAAGTTCCATAATCTATCTTATGCGACTTTCAGATATTGGCGCAAAGTTAAAATGTCTTGATTCTGCAAAGTAGGAATGTCGCCCTGCTCGTCGACGAGCGCGGGAGACGGCAGAATGGGACTGATCCTCATGAGCGAGCGCGAGCTGCGACGC
>SCRB01000593.1 GCA_004299545.1 Rhizobiaceae bacterium | reverse complement strand
GATATTTCGCAAAGCCAACGCTACCCGCCATGCTCTCCGCCGCGATTTCCGGCTTTCTTCTCGGCGCCTCGCTGATCATCGCGATCGGTGCGCAAAATGCCTTTATCCTTCGGCAGGGCCTGCTGCGTGAGCATGTCTTCGTGCTGTGTCTGATCTGCTCGCTGTCGGACGCCGTGCTGATCGCCGCCGGGGTGGGCGGACTCGGCACGCTCGTGGCGCAGTCCCCCCGTCTCATCCTGCTGGTGACGGTCGGTGGTAGCCTTTTTCTTTTGAGCTATGCGTTTCTCGCCTTTCGCCGGGCGATGAAGCCGGAAATGCTGAAGGCCGCGCGTGAAGGCGAGGGGGGCCTTGGCAAGGCGCTTGCCGCCTGCCTCGCCTTCACCTTCCTCAACCCGCATGTCTATCTCGACACCGTGCTGTTGATCGGGTCTCTCTCGGCGCAATTTCCCGGTGCTGCCCGTCTCGCCTATGGCGTCGGCGCGGCAACGGCGTCTTTCCTCTGGTTCTTTGGTCTCGGCTATGGCGCAAGGCTCTTGCAGCCGATCTTCGCACGGCCCGCAGCGTGGCGGATCCTCGACGTGGTGATCGGTGTGGTGATGGCCTCGATCGCGCTGCGCCTGCTGGTTCTTGCCGGGCAGGACGCTTTTTGAGCTTCAGGCGGCCTTGGCTGGCGCGCTCGCTTTGATCTTCTTGTGTGCGCAAATCAGCGCGGCGGCGATGGCGGCAGGGCCGACCTCACGGTAATAGTCTTGCAGGATCGGCCTTTCCGTGTCGGTGCTTCGGTGCTTTTCCTGCTTGTTTTTGGTCATCTGTCTCTTCCCTTTCGTGCCGGACGTTCCGGCGTGCAGGGCCTATATGGTTATCGAATGGGACTGAAACTTGGCTTTTTCGTCCTCTTTTGAAGGCGATTGGACCCTGTTTTGTTCCATGTTGAATAAAATCTTAATGATCCGTCGCGGTGGGGGCGCCAAGACGGGACATTCCGAAAATGGCTTGACGCGGAAAGGCGCCAAGGCGATAAAGCCGGCGATGAAAACGTCTTTCGCCATTATCGGCATTTGCATTATCGGCTAGCGCACGCGCTGGTCCGGACGTTTTCGCCCTTTTCCCGAGATAGAAAAACGCCCCGGCCCAGCGGCCAGGATCTTTTGTATGTCTGAACCGACAAGGGAATTGCGGCTCACCAACACGCTGACGCGGAAGAAAGAGGACTTTATTCCTCTCGACCCCGCTAACGTGCGCATGTATGTCTGCGGTCCGACGGTCTACGATTTTGCCCATATCGGCAATGCAAGGCCGGTCATCGTCTTCGATGTGCTCTACCGGTTGCTGCGCCATCTTTATGGCGCGGATCACGTCACCTATGTCCGCAACATCACCGACCTGGACGACAAGATCAACGCGCGGGCGCTGCGCGATTTCGGCGCGGAGATCGCTTCGGCCAAGCTGTCGCTCAACCAGGCGATCCGCAACGTCACCGAGAAGACGGCGAACCAGTTCCACGAGGATGTGAGGGCGCTCGGCTGCCTGCCGCCCACCGTCGAGCCGCGTGCGACGGAGTTCGTACTCCCGCGCGACGACGGCAAGGCTAACATGATCGAGTTGATTCAAAGTCTCATCGATGGCCGCCATGCCTATGAAGCCAATGGCGAAATCCTCTTCGACGTCGCCTCCATGCCGGATTATGGCGAGCTTTCGAAGCGCAATCTCGACGAGCAGCAGGCCGGTGTCCGCATTGCCGTCGACGCGCACAAGAAGAATGCGGCCGATTTCGTGCTGTGGAAGGAATCTTCCGCCGACGAACCGGGCTGGGAAGCGATGTTCCGGCTGGCGGACCGGACCGTGACGATCCGCGGCCGGCCGGGCTGGCATATCGAATGCTCGGCCATGTCGGCGGCCTATCTCGGCGATGTCTTCGACATCCATGGCGGCGGGCTCGACCTCATTTTCCCACATCATGAGAACGAGATCGCGCAGTCGCGCTGCGCCCATGGCACGGAAGTGATGGCGAATTACTGGCTGCACAACGGCTTCCTGCAGGTGGAGGGCCGCAAGATGTCGAAGTCGGAGGGCAATTTCGTCACCATCCATGACCTTTTGCACACCGAAAAATTCGGCGGCCGCAAATGGCCGGGCGAGGTGCTGCGCCTTGCGATGCTGATGACGCATTACCGCGAGCCGATCGATTTCAGTGTGAGGCGGCTGGAGGAGGCGGAGTATTTGCTGCGCGGGTGGCTGTCAGACCTTCGTCTGGCGGAGTCTCCATCGGTCGATGAACCTGACTTGATTTTTATGTCGTACCTCAAAGACGATCTAAATATCTATCCCGCTATCAATCGCCTTTCGGAACTTATTTGCGGTGTTGGCCGGGGAGCCTCGGCCGGTCCAACAGCTCTTCGGATTCTCGGGATATCTCCATTCGAGTATGAACGGCAGATAGCTGCAGATGTTTTTGCCCATGAGTTCAACAAAGATCATCTGGAAAGTGAGATCAATCGTCGCCTCGCCTTCATCCGCGAAAAAAACTGGGCCGAAGCCGACAGGATTCGCGACGATCTTCTGAAGCAAGGCATCCAGCTGAAGGATGGCAAGGACCCCGCCACCGGCGAACGCATCACCACCTGGGAGGTGAAGAGATGATCGATCATTGCGGTATAACCGTTTCGGATTTCGAAGCTTCCAAAGCCTTTTACGATCTCGCCATGGCGCCGCTCGGCGCATCGCTTCTGGTGATGGTGCCGGCCGAATACACCGGCGGCGTCAAGGTCGGCGGCTATGGCCGCGAGCGGCCGGTCTTCTGGCTTCGGGAGGGCGAGCCGCACGATCACCAGCATATCGCCTTCACCGCCAACAGCCGGGCGGATGTCCACGCCTTTCACACTGCGGCGCTCACCGCCGGCGGCCGCGACAATGGCGCGCCCGGGCTGAGGCCGCATTATCACGCCGATTATTACGGCGCCTTTGTCCTCGATCCCGACGGCCACAATATCGAAGCCGTCTGTCATAAGCCGGAGTGATCGAACATGCCCAGCGACCTGCGCACGCTTTATCCGGAGATCGAGCCATATGCGTCCGGCCATATCGATGTCGGCGACGGGCATTCGGTCTACTGGGAGCGCTGCGGCACGAAGGGCGCCAAGCCGGTCGTTTTCCTGCATGGCGGTCCTGGCGGCGGCTGTTCGCCCAGCCACCGGCGTCTGTTCGACCCAGCGAAATACGACGTGCTCCTGTTCGACCAGCGCGGCTGTGGCCGCTCGCGTCCCTTCGCCAGCCTCGACGCCAACACGACATGGCATCTGGTCGCCGATATCGAGCGGCTGCGCGAGATGATGGGCGTCGAAAAATGGCAGGTCTTCGGCGGCTCCTGGGGCTCGACGCTGGCGCTCGTTTATGCCGAGACGCATCCCGGAAGGGTGAGCGAGTTGATCGTGCGCGGCATCTATACGCTGACGCGCCCCGAACTCGAATGGTACTAC
>SCRB01000592.1 GCA_004299545.1 Rhizobiaceae bacterium | reverse complement strand
AGGAGATGCTGGAGGGGCTCGTCGCCGCGCATCCGCAGTATTACCGGCGCGTCGGCGAGGGCGGCCGGGTCATCGCACGTGCTGCGACCCCGGCATCGAAAAAGGTCGGGATCGTCTCCGGCGGCGGTTCGGGACACCTGCCGGTCTTCACCGGTTATGTCGGCACCGGCCTGCTCGATGCCTGCGCCATCGGCGAGGTTTTCGCTTCGCCATCCGTCGACCAGATGGCGGACGCCATCCGTGCCGCCGATACCGGCGCGGGTGTCCTGCGCCTTTACGGCAATTACGGTGGTGACATCATGAATTTCGACATGGCCGGCGACATGGCCGAGATGGAGGATATCCGGACCACGACCGTGATCCTGGCCGACGATGTCGCTTCGGCGCCTCCGGCCGAGGCGGCCAAGCGCCGTGGCGTGGCGGGCATGGTCTATGCCTTCAAGATCGCCGGCGCCGCGGCCGAAGCGGGCGACGACCTCGAAGCGGTGACGCGCACCGCGCAGGAGGCGGCGGATGCCTGCCGCACGGTTGGCGTCGCGCTGTCGCCCTGCGTCGTCCCGCAGGCCGGCAAGGCGACCTTCGAGATCGGCGATCATGAGATGGAGATCGGCATGGGCATCCATGGCGAACCCGGCGTCAGGCGCGGCGCGCTGAAAAATGCCGATGATATTGCCGGCGAAATGCTCGACATCATCCTGAAGGATCGCCCGATCGAAAAGGGCGACAGGGTTTCGCCTCTGGTGAATTCGCTCGGCGCCACGCCGCCGGAAGAGCTTTATATCCTCTATCGTATTCTGAAGCGGCGAATCGAGGCGGCGGGCGGCACGATCGTCATGCCGCTTGTCGGCCGGTACGCGACCTCGATGGAGATGGCCGGTGTTTCCTTCACGCTCTGCTGGCTCGACGACAGGCTGGAGCGTCTTTTGAAGGCACCTGCGGATTGCGCCTTCTGGAGGGTTTGAGGATGGGCCTTCAGCACGATGATCTCGTCGCCGGCCTCTCTCGCGTCGCCGACTATATGACGGTGGTGGCGGATGAACTGAATGCCGCGGACGGCAAGCTGGGAGACGGCGACCTCGGCGTCACCATGGTACGGGGCGGCCGCGAGGTGAAGGCGATTGCCGGCGATCTGCCGACTCAGATCGGCGAAGCGCTGATGAAGGTGGCGCAGGCTTTCACGCGCGTTTCCGGCTCGAGCTTTGGAACGCTGCTGGCGACGGGCCTGATGTCGGCCGCCAAGGCGACGCGCGGCCGGACAGATGTTCCCTGGGCGGAAATCTCTTCGCTGTTGGCTGGCGCCGAGCAGGCCATGCGGCAGCGCGGCAAGGCCGAACTGGGAGACAAGACCATTCTCGATGCGCTCGATGCGGCAGCGCGGGACACGGCCGGCCTCGATGAGCCTCGGGCGCTCCTCGATGCCGCGAAAATATCCGTCGCAAAGACCATGGACACCTTCCGCGGGCGGCAGGCGAAAATCGGCCGTGCGCGAATCTTCGGCGAAAAGAGCGTCGGCCTCGACGATCCCGGCATGCTTGCCTTCAAACACATCCTTGATGTGCTGTAACGCTGGAGACTGGCCGACCGGCCCGTCGGCCTCTCCGCCATCGGCCTTGACCCATGCGGTCCTCAGGCGGGTCCGGCCGGGAACACGCCTGACATGACGGTAAAGCCCTTGATGCGCTTGACCCTGTCGCACCAGCGCCGGATAGCCGGATAATCCTGGCGCGGTATGCCGCCCTCTTCCGACAGCATGACATAGGGGAAGCAGGCGATGTCGGCGATCGTCGGAGACGGCGCGGAGCAGATCCAGTCGCGATCCTCCCGTTCGCCGAACCACAGATGCTCGTCGAGAATGCGGAAGAGGCGGTGCGCGCCGGCACGTGCTGCGTCGATGTCGAGAGCGTAGAACAGCCCGTCATGCAGCCGCGCCGCCGATGCGGTCGCCGTAATGCCGTCGGCGAAGGAGAGCCATTGGGAAATCTTTCCAAGAAGCGCCGGATTCCCGCGCGGATACCACGTTCCGGAGGGATCGTATTTCGCCGCGAGGTAAATGAGGATCGCCTGCGCATCCCTGAGCACCAACCCGTCATCGTCGATGACAGGTATCTGGCCGAGCGGATTGAGCTTCAGGAACCATTCGGATTTGTGCTCGCGGCCGGGATAGAAATCGACCGGCGCGGTCTTGTATTCTATCCCCAGAATGCTCATCAGCAGCCTGAGCTTGTAGCAGTTGCCGGAGAGTTCGTAATCGTAGAGCGTGATCATGAGCTGAACTTCCTCATACATCCAGCACGAGGCGCGCCGACTTTGCCCGGCTGACGCAGGTCATGATCTTGGTTCCGGCTCTCTTCTCGGCATCGTTCAGATAGACGTCCTGATGATCGGGCTCGCCTTCGATCACCGTCGCCATGCAGGTGCCGCAGGCGCCCTGCTCGCAGGACGACGGCATGTCGACGCCGGCCTCGCGCATCACTTCCAATATGCTGCGCCCGGCGGGCACTTTCAGCGTCAGGCAGGAGCGCGCCAGCGCGATCTCGAATGCCGAACTGTCGTCGATCGCACGCGTGTTCTTAAAATATTCGAAGTGCACGGCTTCGTCCGGCCAGCCGCATTCGCCGGCAATCGCGCGCGCAGCCTCCAGCATCGGCCCCGGCCCGCACAGATAGACGTGCATCCCCTCTGCATAGCCGGAGAGGATGTCCCGCAGCCGGCCCCCCGTTTCCTGCGGCGTCAGGCCGAGATGCGGCACCAGCGTGTCCTTCAGCCCGTCCAGCCGATCGCCGAAAGCGAGTTGCGCCTCGTTCTGCGCGAAATAATGGAAGCTGTGCACGAGCCGCTGGTGATGGAGCGCCTGCGCCATGGCGATGAGAGGCGTCGCGCCGATGCCGCCGGCGACGAGAAGCGTCTTCACCGCGTCGCGGCGCAGGGGAAAATTGTTGCGCGGCTCCGAGATCGCCAGCACGTCTCCTTCGCGCACGGTTTCGTGCAGGCAGAGCGAGCCGCCTTTCGAATCCGCCTCGCGCTTGACGCCGATGACATAGCGGTCGCTTTCGCCGGGGCCGTTGACGATGGAATATTGCCGGATGGCACCGTTCGGCAGGTGCACGTCGATATGCGCGCCGGGCTGGAATGTCGGCAGCAGGCCTTTCAGGGGGCGAAGCTCGAAGCCAGCGATCCCGTCCGCGGCTTCCCATTTGCGTGCCACCGTGACCCTGAGCGCAGCCTTACGGCCATGCGCCGACGGTTCCGGCAGTTCGGCAAGCGCCGCCGGTACCCGCTCGTAGACGGGTTCGATCGGCGCCGGCGCGGGCCGTGCTGCCGCCTGCCTCTCCACATTGTCGCGTAAAACGGAAAGGCCCGCATTGTGGTGCCGCAGGACCGCGTTCCGCGCCTCCGCTCCGGGGTCGCGGTCGAGCACGCCGCGGATGACCGAGCGTCCGGAATCGACAGGCTGGACGAAGAAGATGGCGAGCGTCGCGGCACCGTCCGCGCGAGCGCTGAGCGCGACGCTGAAATCGTCTGCCGCCTTGACAACCATTTCGGCATCGCTCCCGTCGATCCGGCCGTTCGGCTGGAAGCGATGCGCGCGCAACGCGGTAACGACAAGCGCGGCGGGCGCATTGACCGGGATGCCGCGCAGGGCAAGCGGAGCCTCCCTTTCCAGCCCCGGCACGCCCGGGACCTCGCCTTCCGGCTGCTCGCACGACCAGACCAGTCCATAGCGCTCAACCGCGGGATAGGTGCGGTTGGTAATGGTGCGGGCGGGCGCGTCGGCCGGGTGCGCCGGAATATAGGTGCAGCCGGCCGTGCGGTTGGCATAGCGCCAGCCATGATACTGGCATTTGAGTTCGCGCCCGTCATTGATGCCGATCGACAGCCGCACGCCACGATGCAGGCAGCGGTTCTCCCACACATTGACGTAGCCGTCATCCGCACGCCACACCGCGAATTCGCGCCCCCATAGCTGGGCGTGGAACACATGCCGGGGAGGCAGGTCGTGGGACGCGGCGATCGGGTGCCAGCGGGTTCTCGTTCGCTCTTGTTGCATCGTCCTCTCCGAAGCCGTCGCGGTCAGCCGAGGGCGGGAATGACGCCGTACGTCACCCCTTTTTGGGAAAGCCAGCGGCGATAGGCGATCGCGGACTTGTCGGCGCGAATGGGCGTCTCCGCGCGCGGATCGAGCGGCAGCCGCTTCGGGAACTGGTTTTCGAGGATCGGCTTGTCCTGGCCGAAGATCGTCTGCTGGAACCGCTTGATGACTTTGTCCTCGTTCTCTTCGTCGAGAACGCACAGCATCATATGCGCATGGATATGTTCCTGGTCGATCGGCTGCAGAAAGACGGCGATCACGTCGAGACGCTTCTCGTCCACGGGACTCGATTTGTAGAGCACCGAGCAATAGGGATGCGGCACGCGGTAGATGTAGTCGACATCGGCGCCGCCGCTCGACGTGGTGGAAGCCATGGGCTGGAAAAAGCGGCAGCGCGTCGCCAGGATCTCGTCGCGCTCGATGGATATCTCGACATCATATTCCTTCACCTCGGTGTGCGGCTCGGCGCCGAGAATATCCGTGTGAACATAAGGGAAATGCCCCATGTCCAAGAAATTCTCGATGGCGCGGGGCGCCGAGACATTCACGCCGATCGTCGCCGCATTGAGCCGGCGCCGGTCGGGCTCCGCAAATTCCGGAATCGGAAAAATCTCCTCCGGCGATCCGAGCGAAGTCCACAGATAGCCGTAGGCGAGCTTGGCCGGCAGCGTGTCGCGGACCTCCAGCGGCTCGACCCGATCGCCGGTCGCCAATCCGGGCCGGGATCGCCAGACCGCTGCGTTGCCCGCGTCATCGATCGCGAAGCCCAGGCGCTCCTCGAGGAGCACCGTGTCCGCGACGCGGCCGGGCGCGGTTTCCGCCACCGCTGCGATCGGGTGCCAGAGATTGAGGATCACCGGGTCCTTGCATCCTGTTTCGGTCATCTCGAATCCTCCGATCGTCACGCGCGCGCCGGAATGGCGCCATAGGTGATCGCGCGCTGCCGCAACCAGCGCCGGTAATAAATGGAGCTCGCATCGGCGCGGATCGGCGTTTCGGCCCCCGGATCGAGCGGCAGCCGCTTGGGCATCTGGTTTTCGAGGATCGGCTTGTCCTGCGCGAAAATCAATTGCATGAACCAGCGGATCGTCGCCTCGTCGATCTCGTCTTTGAGATAGGCGAGAAAGGGATGGGCGACGCAATTCTCCTCATCCACGGGCTGCACGAAAAGCACGATGACATCGAGCCGGTCCGGCCGCACGGGATTGCTCTTGTAGAGGGCCACCGTGTAAGGCCGGATCACCTTGTAGATATGGTCCACCATCATGCCGCCGCTCGCGTTCGGCGAGGCGACCGGCTGGTAAAACCTGCATTCCGTCGCCAGCACCTCGCCCTCTTCGGTGATCGCGACATTATAGGGCAGCACCTCGGTATGCGGTTCGGCGCCGAGCAGGTCCGTATGAACGAAGGGGAAATGGCCCATGTCGAGGAAATTCTCGACCGCGCGCAGCCCTGAGGCATTGATCGCGATCGACCCACCCGTGACGAGATAGCGATCCGTCTCCTCCGCCTCGGGAACAGGAACGATATCGCGCTCCGGTTCTCCCAGGCAAGCGAAGACGAA
>SCRB01000591.1 GCA_004299545.1 Rhizobiaceae bacterium | reverse complement strand
GACAAATTTGCCGGGCATCCGTGGCTCTTCTGGCAGTATACGGGTACGGGCGTTTTACCCGGCATCAAGGGTGACGCGGATATCAACGCGTTCAACGGCAACAGGGACGCGTGGCTGAAATGGCTGAGAGCCAACGCCACCTGAACGATACGGAGCGATGATGAAGGGGTTGATTTCGGTTTCCGCGCTGCTTTTGTCCTGTCTTGCGGCGGCGCCCGCATTCGGCCAGCAGCCACAGTGCGGCGGGGACTTCACGACATGGCTCGACGGGGTCAGAACGGAAGCAAGGGCCGACGGCGTCGGCGAACGCGGCCTGGCGGCGCTTTCCGAGGCGAAGATCGATCCTAAGGTGATCGCCCGCGATCATGCACAGGGGGTTTTCGCGCAGAATTTCATCGAGTTTTCGAGCCGCATGGTAAACGCCTACCGACTGAAGATCGGCAAGGAACGGATGAAGAGCTATTCCGGCACCTTTGCGAAGGCGGAACAGGCTTATGGCGTCCCGGCGCCCGTGATCACGGGTTTCTGGGCGCTGGAAACCGATTTCGGCGCGGTTCAGGGCAATTTCGACACGCTCGACGCGCTTGCGACCCTGTCGCACGATTGCCGGCGGCCGGATACGTTCCGCCCGCAACTGATCGCGCTCCTCAAACTGATCGACAAGGGCATTGTGCCCGTCAATGTCGAGGGGGCATGGGCGGGCGAGATCGGCCAGACGCAGATGCTTCCCAGGGATTACCTCGCCCATGGCACGGACGGCGACGGTGACGGCCGCGTCGATCTCAGAAGCAGCGCCCCCGATGTCATCATGACGACCGCGAACTTTTTGAAATCGCTTGGCTGGCAGGCAGGGAAACCATGGATGGAGGAAGTCGAGGTTCCCGCTCAGATGCCATGGGACAAGACCGGAATGGAGACCCGCCTGCCGCTGTCGCAATGGGCGCAATGGGGGGTCAGGAACCGCGGAGGCGCTCCGCTCGAACCGTCGAACGAACAAGCCAGCCTCGTGCTGCCGATGGGCCGCCTCGGCCCGGCCTTCCTGATGTTCGACAATTACCGCGTCTATCTCAAGTGGAATCAGTCTTTCGTCTATACGATGACGGCGGCCTACCTCGCGACCCGCTTCGCCGGCGCGCCAGCCTATGAAAAGCGCGACCCATCCCCCGGCTTGTCACTGGCGGAGATGAAGGACCTGCAGAGAAAGCTCGAAACGAAGGGCCATGACGTCGGCAAGATCGACGGCGTCCTGGGCTCCGGCACGCGTGCAGCGATACGCGCCGAGCAGCAGAAGCTCGGCCTGCCGGTGGATGGCTGGCCGACGGAAGCATTGCTCGCTGCCCTTTGATCCGTGGTCGCGGCGGGTCACCTCGCCGCGATTCTCAGGCAGGCCGTTTCCAAGCCCGTTCTTCCGCTTCAATGCGCGTGAAGGTGCATTGTGGTCTCGGCTTGCCTTGCTGCCACCACGCCCCAGATGCCGATCAGGAAGATCAGCGCGCCGATGATATAGGCGTTCCAGGCCATGCTGTGCATGCTTGCGTAAAAGCCGAGCACCCACGGCGATATGAACAGCCATGCTCCGAGGATGAGACTGACCCAGTCCTCCCATTGCGCCAGCTGCACGAGTGCCGCGATCGAAAGCAAGGCGACCACCGCGCCGACGATCCAGGCATCCCACGCCCAATTGCCTCCTGGAGCGTTCGCCAGCACCCAAGGCGAAATGAACAGCCATACGCCCAGGATGAGAGTGAGCCCGTTGGGCCACAAATAGGAAGACGGTGATTGGTTGGCCATGATTTTCTCCTTTCGGGCGTTTGCGCCGAACGGACGGTTGCGCCACCCGGCGCGCCACTAAACCATCGGGAGAAACGATCGAAGGCCGACAAGGTTCCATAGTTGCGTTCGCGATCATATCGGAGGAACGGGAAAGCCGTTCCTGCACAACCGTCAGGCAACCTCCCCGCCCGCCACGATTTAGCCTTATCTCCAGCAGGCAATTGAAAACATTAGAAAATCAATGCGCAA
>SCRB01000590.1 GCA_004299545.1 Rhizobiaceae bacterium | reverse complement strand
TGGCGCTCGTGCCCGGCGTCAACATCGCTTCGCCCGGCGGGATGGGGCAGGAGGCAAGCGTCTCCATCCGCGGCGCCGACAAGAAGTACATCAAGACGGAATTCGACGGCATCGACATTTCCGATCCGACTTCGACGCAGGTGCAGACGCCGTACCAGAACCTGCTCATCGGCGGCGTCGGCCAGATCGAGGTACTGAAAGGTTCGCAATCGACGCTTTACGGCTCCGACGCCATCGCCGGCGTGATCGGCATATCGACGCTCGCCGGCATCGAGCCGGGCATTCATCAGCAGATTTCCGGCGAGGCCGGTTCCTTCGGCACCTGGCGCGGCGGTTACTCGCTGACCGGCGCCGGCGATACCGGCAAGGGCGCGTTCAACATTTACGGCATCGACACGGCGGGCATCTCGGCCGCTCTCGTCAACGGCGTGCCGCCGGTGGATACGAACCCCAACCGTCTCGAAAAGGACGGCTTCCGCGACATCAATGTCAATCTGGCCGGTGAGAAGCAGATCAATGACAATCTGTCGGTGTTCGGCTCGGCGATCTACATCAATGCCCAGGGCGATTACGATGATTCCGGCTATCCGCCGACCGACAATAACTTCAATACCTTCAAGACGGAACAACTCGGCGCCCGCGCCGGCTTCAACCTGAACTTCATGGACAACAGGCTGAAGAACACC
Source organism: Rhizobiaceae bacterium (assembly GCA_004299545.1). Classification (GTDB taxonomy): domain Bacteria; phylum Pseudomonadota; class Alphaproteobacteria; order Rhizobiales; family Rhizobiaceae; genus Mesorhizobium_L. Next base: position 3,238 of record SCRB01000590.1, on the reverse strand, counting down.
TTCGCGATCCAGGCGTCGAGGATCGATCGGACGCTCGATTCGCTTTCGGTATTCGGGCCCTTCGACGGTGAATATCGCGGCCAGCGGGTCAAGGCTGAATATCAGGGCTCGTTCGACGCGACGAAGTGGCTGACGCTGCAATATGGCGCGGATTACGAGCGGCAGAATGCCCACGCCACCGACAATTACGGTACCGATACTGACAACCATTTCGATATTGGCGGCCTGTGGACGCAGGCGATCCTTACGCCTGTCAAGAACCTCACCCTGACGGCAGGTCTCCGCCATGACGAGCATAGTCAGTTCGGCGGTTATACGACCTATCGCTTCACCGGTTCGTACCTGTTCCCCGAGAGCGGGACGCGGCTGCATTCCTCCTTCGGCACGGGTTTCCGAGCGCCGAGCCTGTTCGAGTTGTATGATCCATTTTCAGGGAATGATCAGCTAAGGCCTGAACAGAGCGTCAGTTTCGACGCCGGCGTGGAGCAGACGATGCTGGGCGGCAGGCTGGTCGCCGACCTGACCTATTTCCAGCTCAGCACCGACGATCTGATCGATTACGACTATTCGACTTCCCGCTATGTCCAGTTGCCCGGCACGACCCGCCGCAACGGCATCGAAGCGTCGCTCAAATGGGCCGCCACCGATTGGCTGGATCTGGGCGCCGCCTATACCTACACCCATACGCGCCAGCCGGACGGCGAGCGGCGGCCGCGCATACCCGAGCATGACATCGTGCTCTCTGCCACCGCGAGGCCGGCTGAGAAGTGGACGATCACGGGTGTTGTGCACACCGTCCTCAATACCGTCGATGTGGTCAGCCCGTCCTATGGCACCTTCGAGAACGTGCCACTCAAGGACTATGTCCTCGTTAACGCGAAGATCGCCTATAAACCGACGAAGTCGACGGAACTCTATCTGCGTGGCGAAAACCTGCTCAACCAGAAATACGAGGTCGTGAAAGGCTATGGCACGCCGGGCATCGGCATATTCGCGGGCTTCAAAGCGACTTTCTGAAGGACCAGCGTCCTTCGTTGCCGGGTGGGGGCGCTGCCTTGCGCTCCCGCTGATCGCGCTTGCCGCTTGCGCCATGGCATGGATGCCGGCATCCGCTAGCCCGGTCCATCCGCGCGTCATGTCGCTCAATGTCTGCACGGACCAACTCGTCCTCGAAATCGCTGATCCGGACCAGATCGTCTCGCTGTCGAACCTTTCAGGCGACCCGCGTCTCTCTTTCCTGCATGATAAGGCAGCGAAATTCCCCAAGAACAGGGGGCTTGCGGAGGAAGTGTTCCTGGCGCACCCAGACATTGTCGTCACCGGCACCTATTCGCTCCACAATACCGCCCTGATCCTGCAAAAGGCGAAAATCCCCGTCGAGCAGTTCGAGTATGCGCAGACGCTCGACACGATACCCGGAGACATATTGCGCATGGGGCGCATCCTTCACCACGAAGACAGGGCAAAAGCGCTCGCCGCCAGCTTCGAGGAGAAGCTCAGCCGGTTCCGCGCCATGCCTCGGGGCAAGCGGCCGAGCGCGGTGGTGTTCGAGCAGAACGGCGTGGCGCTCGGGGCGGGAACGCTGGCAGACTCCGTTCTTGGTGCCGCAGGGTTCCGCAATCTCGTCGCCGAACAGGGTTATTCCGGCATGGTGCCCTATCCGCTGGAACTGCTGGTGAGGGACAAACCGGATGTGGTGCTCGTCACGCATTCCTATGAGAAGGCCCCGTCGCTGGCGGATGAGATCGCCCGGCATCCGGCGGTCAAAGCCCTTGGCTCGGACACGACCGGAAACGTCGTGCCGCCGGGATCGTGGGCATGCGGGGGAGCTTTCACGATGGAGGCGGTGGAAGCGCTCAGGCATTTGCGCGATACACTCTCACAGCCGAAAACTGGGCATTCCGGATGAGGCCTGGCCTGCGCACCCTTGTCCTGACGATCCTGGTCGCGGTCGCCTTCGCCTGCTCGCTTCTGATCGGCCCCGCGGGCCTCGCTCCATGGACGAGCCTCAGGAGCCTGATCGCCGGAGGCGGGGAAGCCGCGACGATCATCATGCGCGATATTCGGCTTCCGCGCGCGCTGCTCGGCCTCATGGTCGGGGCGAGCCTCGGCCTGTCGGGCGCCGCCTTGCAGGGCTTCCTGCGCAATCCGCTGGCGGAACCGGGGATCATCGGCGTTTCGGCGACCGCCTCGCTCGGCGCCGTGATCGTCTTCTATAGCGGCGTAGCCGGCCTGTCCGTCCTGGCGCTGCCGGCGGGCGCTCTCCTCGGTGCGCTGGTCGCCGTGATCGTGCTGCTGGCAATCGCGGCCGGCAATGCGGGAACGCTGACGCTCATCCTCGCCGGCGTGGCACTGTCGAGCCTTTCCGCCGCGTTGACATCGCTGGTGCTCAATCTTTCGCCCAATCCTTTCGCCAGCTACGAGATCATCTTCTGGCTGCTCGGCTCGCTCAAGGACCGCTCGATGGTGCATGTGTGGATCTGCGCGCCGCTCATGATCGCGGGCTGGCTGCTGATCTTCCGATGCGGCAGGGCGCTCGACGCGCTTTCGCTCGGCGAAGAGACAGCGGCAAGCCTCGGCATCGATCTCAACCGCACGCGGCTGATGCTGGTCGGCGGCGTAGCGCTCTGCGTCGGGGCCGGAACGGCGGTCACGGGCGTCATCGGCTTCGTCGGCCTCGTCGTGCCGCATGTGCTGAGGCCGTTCACCGACAAGCTGCCGAGCAGCCTTCTCCTCGCCAGCGCGCTCGGCGGTGCCGTCCTGCTGCTTGCCGCCGACATCGCCTCGCGCATCATCGTGCCGGGGCACGAACTCAATGTCGGCGTGCTGACGGCGATGGTCGGGGCACCTTTTTTCCTGTGGCTCGTGATCCATTCGCGCCGGGAGGTCTTTTCGTGATCGCCGCACGGGACATCCATGTCGAGATCGCCGGCCGGAGCCTGGTGCGTGGCATTTCGCTTGACGCGGAGGCGGGCACGATCGTCGGCCTGCTCGGCCCGAACGGCGCCGGCAAATCGACCCTGATACGGGTGCTGGCTGCGCAGCTTCGCGCGCGCGGGACGGTGCATGTATGCGGCAGGGACAGCGCAGGGCTGTCTCATGCGGCCCGGGCGAGGCTGATCGCGTATTTGCCGCAGCAGCAGACGATCGCCTGGCCGCTCAGCGTCCGCGACATCGTCGGTCTCGGCCGGTTGCCGTGGCAAGGCTGGAAGGCCGAGGACGACGAACGCGGCGCCGC
>SCRB01000589.1 GCA_004299545.1 Rhizobiaceae bacterium | reverse complement strand
GCGCACCCGCGTTCTCGACGTGCTGAAGGCGGAAGGCTATATCCGCGACTACAGCCAGGTCGACTACGGCAATGGCAAGTCGGAGATCGAGATCGAGCTGAAATATGCCGAAGGGGGCCCGGTGATCCGTGAGATCATGCGTGTCTCCAAGCCTGGCCGCCGCGTCTATGTGTCGGTCAAGTCGATTCCGCAGGTCGCCAATGGCCTCGGCATTTCCATTCTTTCGACGCCGAAGGGCGTGATGGCCGACCACGAAGCGCGTGAGCAGAATGTGGGCGGCGAGGTTCTCTGCCAGATCTTCTGATCGGGCGGGGCTAGAAAAGCAACGAGGACAAGAAGATGTCTCGTATTGGAAAAAAGCCAGTTGCGGTGCCCCAGGGCGTGACGGCGACCGTGAATGGCCAGACGGTCACCGCCAAGGGCCCCAAGGGCGAGTTGAAGTTCGTCGTCAACGACGAGGTTCTGGTCAAGCTTGAGGACGGCAAGATCAAGGTCGATCCGCGCGACCAGTCGAAGACGGCACGCTCCAAATGGGGCATGTCGCGCACGCAGATCCTCAACATTCTAGCGGGCGTGAAAGACGGCTTCGAGAGGCGCCTGGAGATCAACGGCGTTGGCTACCGCGCGGTGATGCAGGGCAAGAATCTGCAGCTTGCGCTGGGATTCAGCCACGATGTCGTTTACGAGACCCCGCAGGGCGTGACCATCACCGTGCCGAAGCCGACGGAAATTGTCGTGGCCGGTTCCGACAAGCAGGTCGTCGGACAGGTCGCGGCGGAGATTCGCCAGTTCCGCGGGCCGGAACCCTATAAGGGCAAGGGCGTGAAATATGCCGACGAGCGCATCGTGCGCAAGGAAGGCAAGAAGAAGTAAAGGCGGCAGTTGGCAGTAGGGAGTGGCAGTCGGTCCGATTGCCGATTGCCGATTGCCTACTGCCGAATTCCGAGGAAGAAACCATGGTTTCCAAACTATCCGTCCAACGCCGCTCGTTTCGGGTCCGCCGCCAGCTTCGCGCGGTCAATGCGGAACGCCCGCGCCTGTCGGTTTACCGGTCTGGCAAGAACATCTATGTCCAGGTGATCGACGACAAGAGCGGGCATACGCTGGCCGCCGCTTCGACGCTGGACAAGGATCTGAAGGGCAGCCTCAAGACGGGCGCCGATACGGCGGCTGCCGCCGCTGTCGGAAAGCTGATCGCCGAGCGTGCGTCCAAGGCTGGCGTAAAGGAAGTCGTCTTCGACCGTGGCGCCTATATTTATCATGGCCGCGTCAAGGCGCTCGCCGAGGCGGCGCGCGAGGGCGGGCTCTCCTTCTGATCTTCGCCGCCGGCCGCGATGATCGGCGCGCCGGCAATTCCAACCGTGCTACCGGAAAAGAACAAGGAACAGGATAATGGCACAGAACCGCAGGGACGACCGCGGCCGTGACCGCGACGATCGCGATAGCGAATTCGTCGACAAGCTCGTCCACATCAACCGCGTCGCGAAGGTCGTCAAGGGCGGCCGGCGTTTTGGCTTCGCCGCGCTCGTCGTCGTCGGCGACCAGAAGGGCCGGGTCGGCTTCGGCCATGGCAAGGCGCGCGAGGTCCCGGAAGCGATTCGCAAGGCGACGGAGAGCGCCAAGCGCGACATGATCTTCGTGCCGCTCAGGTCGGGCCGTACGCTGCACCACGATGTCGAGGGACGCTGGGGCGCCGGCCGTGTTCTCCTGCGCTCGGCCAAGGCCGGCACCGGCATCATCGCCGGCGGCCCGATGCGCGCCGTCTTCGAGACGCTCGGCATGCACGACGTCGTCGCCAAGTCGATGGGGTCCTCGAACCCCTATAACATGGTTCGCGCCACGTTCGACGCGCTGAAGCGGCAGATGCATCCGAAGGATGTCGCCTCCAATCGCGGCATCAAATACTCGACCTTGCAGGCTCGCCGCGGCGCCGCCGTGACCGCCGAAGAATA
>SCRB01000588.1 GCA_004299545.1 Rhizobiaceae bacterium | reverse complement strand
TGCCGAAGGGAAGCCCGAGAAGATAGCTTCCGCCGAAGCTGCGGGCCGGCTTTGACGCCGGCGCCAGCGTCGGCACGACGATGTGGATAACACGCAGCAGCGCCAGCGCCGCGACGACCATGAGGATCGCGAACAGGAGATACGCATAGGCGAGGTAGCTTGCCAGCAGGCGCAGAACTGCGAAGCCGAAGAACCCGAACAGGGCACCAAGGGTCGCGTCGACCGTGGCGACGCCGAGCGCGAAGCCGACGGAGAGTTCCAATCCGCGAACGCGCCTCTGTTCGGCCGGCGCCGCGCCCTGTCCGAGCGCGAGACCCGTGGCGACGGAGATGAGCGGAAACGAACTCGGCGCGACCCCGACGACCAGGCCGGCCAGCGAAACCAGTCCGACGGTCAGCGGCGTGAGCGCGTCAATGTTTTGCATCGCCGTATTAAGGTTACCGATCACAGGCCTGACTCCGCGGGACCGCCGATGCTGGAGATCGCGTCAAAGAAAATTCTCGGCTGCCCTGACAGCGAGTTGACGAAGATCGCTGTAACGCTCACCGCCATTGCGACCATGGCCCAGACCGGTTGAATGAGGCCGGTCGCAGCAAGCGGGATGCCGATTCCATTGAAGGTGAAGGCGAGAACCACATTCTGCAGCATTTTGCCGTAGCTGCGTCGGCTGATCTTCCGCGCCTCGGCCAGCGCATCCAGCCGGTTCGACAGGATGATGATGTCCGCCGACTCGATCGCAATGTCCGCGCCGCCGCCCATCGCGATCCCGACATCAGCTTGCATCAGCGCGGGGGCGTCGTTGATGCCGTCCCCGACCATCGCCACCCTTGTATGATTTTTCTGGAGATCGCGCACGATTTTCGCCTTCTCGTGCGGCAGAACGCCGGCGTGGACCTCATCGATGCCGATTTCGTCCGCCACGCGACGGGCCGCGCGTTCGTTGTCGCCGGTCAGCATGATCGGCGTGACGCCGGCTTTGCGCAGCGCCGCGATGGCTGGGCCAGCTTCAGGCCGGACCGTGTCACCGAGCGCCACCAGCCCCATGGCTCGTCCGTCACGACCCACCGCGATCACCGTGCGTCCGGCCGCTTCCAGCACCTCGACGCGCGCGGACAATCCCGACAGATCGATGGCGCGTTCGGTCACGAACCGCGGACTGCCGACGACGACCTCATGATCGCCGATGCGCGCGATGACGCCCTTGCCGGGCACCGCTTCGAAATCGCCGACGTCCGGCGGCGTCACTTCACGCTCGAATGCGGCCTGCACCACGGCCTGGGCGAGCGGATGCTCAGACGACGCCTCGGCTGCGGCGGCAAGGGCCAGCAGTTCGTTCTCGCTCCCGCCCAGCGTTTCGATTTCCCGCACCACGGGATGGCCCGCAGTGAGCGTGCCCGTCTTGTCGAGCACGATCTTGCGCGCAAGCCGGTAGCCCTGGAACGCTTCGCCCGTGCGCATCAGGATGCCGCGCCCGGCGGCGTCGCCGGCGCCCCGAACGATCGACAGCGGAGCCGATATCCCAACCGCGCAAGGATAGCCCATCACGAGGACACTCAGGCCCGCGAACACGGCCCGCGCCACATCGGCCTGCCCGGTCGCGAGCCAGGATCCGGCCAGCCACAGGACAACCGACAGCGCAGCGATCCCCAGCACAGTCGGCGTATAGATGCGCAGCACGCGATCGACGAGATGAAGCAGGCCGGGCTTCAAGGCGCGCGCATCCTCGACCTCGCGAACGATCCGCTGGAGGAAGCTGTCCTCGCCAACGGCCATCGTCTCCACCAGCAGCGCCCCGGTGCCGTTGATCGATCCGCCGATCACGCGATCCCCCTCCACCTTTTCGACCGGAATCGGTTCGCCCGTCACGATCGACTGATCGACGCTGGAGCGGCCTCCCACAACCAAACCATCGACCGCGATGCGCTCGCCGGGACGGACGCGCACGCGGTCGCCGACGCGAACTTCGGCGATGGGCAGTTCGAGTTCGACGCGATCGCGCAGAACGTGGGCGGTCTCCGGCTGAAGGTTGACGAGCTTCTTCACCGCCTGTGAGCTGCGCGTCTTCACGATCAGCGACAGCCATTCGGAGAAAATGTGATAGGTCACGACCATGACCGAAACGGCGAAAAACTCCGCCGTCGGATATCCCGTCCGGTGCAAGACAAGTCCGATCGCACCGCCGGCAAGCCCTGCGAAAGCGCCGATCTCCAGGAGAACATGCTGGTTCAGGATGCCGCGCCGGAGTGCCTGCACCGCCATGTAAAGAATGTGCCGGCCAACGCCAAAGACCAGGACGATCGATAGCGCCGCAGAGAGCCATGGCCCCACCCGTGTCAAATAGCCGAAGAGATTGAGATAGAGCAAGGTGAGCGCCATCACGGCCAGTGCGCCGGTGGTGACAGTGGCCATCCACAGGCTCCTCTTCTTGAGAACGAGGAACACCATCCCGCCGAGACTGAGGCAGACCAGCGCGGGGAGGAAGCCGATCCACCCGACCGCCGGGTCCGCGATGATGGGAATCGCGGCGACACTGAGCGTCACCGCGGTCACGAAGCGTCCACTCTCGCGGACGAGATCGCGCTCCTCGTCCTCGAAGGCGCGCAGCTTGCGCGGATCGTGAAGCGTGTAGCCGATGTCGCGCAGAGTCTGCAGCAGTTCGGCGGGATCGGCGCGCGCCGGATCGTATTCGACCAGCGCCTGTTCGTGGGTCAGACTCACTGCGACCTTGTCGACGCCGGGCTTACGCCCCAGCGCCTTCTCGATGGTGCCGGTGCAAAGCGAGCAATGAAGGCCGCCGATCCGGGCCCGAATCCGGGCTCTATCGGGGCGGCTCGCCGGTTCCTCGGTCCATAAGGGCAAGGTTCCGGATTCCGCTACGGCTGCGATTGTCATGGCATCCTCCGTTGAGTCTGCCGACCGGCGTTGGCGCTTTGGAGAGCTTCGAGCCGGTGGGCTTCGAGAGGTAGCCTGCGCTCCGTACCGACATACGGAGTCAAGAGGCGACGGAAGCTAATTTGGCGCCCCGGTCAGGATCGGCCGACAACCGCATATCCGGCCTGCTGGATCGTGGCGGCAAGGCGCTCCTCGCTCGCGGCATTCGGGTCGAACAAGATCCGAGCTTCTCGCGCCTTGAACGAGACGGTCGCCTTCTGCACTCCAGGTTCCGACGAGACGAGCGCAGCGACGGTGCGCGCGCAACCGTCGCAGTGCATGCCGTCGATCTTGAAGATGGCTGTTTTCATCTTGAGTCCTCTTGCTGCCTGGCTCTGGCGTTGCCTCTCGCCCGGAGACGGAGATCCGTCTGCCTCCGATCGATCGGCATTCGCGCCCGTTCGTGCGGACAAGGCATCAATTATGGTGCAAGCACGCAGTGCGCCGCCGCCAGGGCAGGACGCGATCAGGGCATCGAGCGCCGCCCGCATATGCTGAAGCTGCGCGATCTTGCGATCAACACCCTCGCGCTTGGCCACGGCCTGAACTCGCACATCGCCGCAGTCGGCGGCCGGATCGGCCCGCAGCGACAGGAGATCCGCGATCTCGCGTAGCGAGAAGCCGAGTTCCTGCGCCTGGCGGATGAAACGGATACGTTCGACGATGGTATCGTCATAGAAACGGTAGCCGCCGCTTCTCGGCCGCGGCGGCTGCGCGATCAATCCGCGGCGCTCATAGAAGCGGACGGTCTCGACGCCGACGCCCGCGCGCTCGGCGGCCCGGCTGATGGTGATCGCTTTGGCCATGACGCCTCCTTCTCGATCATAATGCACTCCGTACTCTGGTACGGAGTCAATACTGAGCGATTGTTCCTATTGACTTGTAACGATAGTTACATAACTATGTAGCCATGGTCACACCACCTTGGCTTCTCCTGACCTACAAAGTCCCACCCGAGCCCTCCGCGAAGCGGATCGCTCTATGGCGCCGCCTCAAAGGTATGGGAGCTATCTATCTTCAGAATGGTGTTTGCCTGCTGCCAAAGACCGACGACCACGTTCGTCGGCTGAAGATGCTGGAAAACGACATCGCTGGAATGAGCGGTGAAGCGGTGATTCTGGAGACGGTCGCGCTCGACCGGGCCCAGGAAGACAAAGTTGTCGGCCGTTTCAAAGCAGATCGGGACGAACAGTACCGGGAATTCATTGGCCGGTGCGCTGGGTTCGAGGCTGAGATTGCCAAAGAGCGGGCCACGAACAAGTTCACCTATGCGGAACTGGAGGAAGAGGACACCGACCTCAAAAAACTCCAGAGCTGGTTCGATAAGATCAGAAAGCTCGACTTCTACGGCGGAACACTGGCTGAGGAGGCCGCTGCGCGTCTGAAGGGCTGCGAGGAACTTCTCGACGCTTATGCGCAGCAGGTTTTTGAGGCCCATGGCGAAAATCAGTGAAGGCGACCTAGGAGCGGGGGCTATGGCGGTCCGCTCCGCAAAGAGCAGGGGCGGCCTGCGTGCGATTCCCGCTGGAGTGTGGGCGCTCGGCTTCGTCTCGATGTTCATGGACATCTCCTCCGAGATGATCCACGCGCTTCTACCCGTGTATCTCGTGACGGTGCTCGGCACCTCGGCACTTACCGTCGGCTTCATTGAAGGCGTTGCCGAGGGTACGGGGCAGATTACGAGAATCTTCTCAGGGGTGCTCAGCGACAGGTTTGGCAGGCGCAAAACCATTACGGCGCTGGGCTATGGCCTGTCGGCTTGCACCAAGATGATCTTTCCACTCGCCTCCGTTGTCGGCTGGCTCGTGGCCGCGCGCTTCGTTGACCGCCTTGGCAAGGGCATCCGCGGCGCGCCGCGCGATGCGCTTGTCGCTGACATCAGTCCACCAGATCTGCGAGGCGCGAGCTTCGGCTTGAGACAATCGCTCGACACCGTCGGAGCCTTTCTAGGTCCACTCGTCGCAATTGTGTTGATGTGGCTGACCTCCAATCACTTCGCCGCGGTCTTCTGGATCGCTGTTGTGCCAGCGTTTGTCGCGGTCGGGCTGATCCTCGCCGCGGTACATGAACCAATACGCCAGCAGGACGCGCGCCCTGTCCGCGAACCGGGCCGTTTCACTGCGATCGGAAGCCTCGGCTTGTCTTGCTGGCTAGAG
>SCRB01000587.1 GCA_004299545.1 Rhizobiaceae bacterium | reverse complement strand
TCTTTCGATCGCTTCGGCGAGGCGTTCAGGGTCATCGGGCGGCACCAGGATGCCGTTCACGCCATCCTCTATCAACTCGGTTATGCCGGAAACGGGTGTGGAGATGCAGGCCAGTCCCTGGCTTGCGGCCTCTACCAGCACGTTAGGAAGCCCGTCGCGGTCGCCATTGGCGGCGATGCGGCACGGAAGCACGAAGAGATCGGCGGCCCGGTAGGCGGAAAGCACGTCCTGCTGCGGCAGGCTGCCGGTCAGCGTGACGCGCGGCGCAAGCCCGAGCCGTGCGATCTGTGCCTTGAGCGCGCCGTGGAGTTCGCCGCCGCCGATCTGCGTCCAGTGCCAGTGGAGGCTTTCAGGCAGGCGGGCCAGCGCGTCCACCAACGTATCCAGCCCTTTTTTCGCCACCGCCCGTCCGACAGTCAGGATACGAACGGGATCATCGGGGCTGGAACCGTTGCGTGCGGTGCCGGAAACGGATGCGTTTGGAAACCGCGTGAGGTCCAGCCCGTGATAGACGAGATGCACGGCGGCGGACGCGGGGGCAAGTTCCCTCAGCCGTGCCGCGCCTCCGGCCGTACATGTCACGCTCCATTCGGCCGATCCCAGTTTTTCGCGGATTTCCCAGTCCGGCGAGGTCCAGATGTCCTTGGCGTGGGCGGATGCACACCAGCGCAGGTCCTTCATGCCGGCTGCATAGCGCGCCACGGAGGAAGGGGTATGGATGAAATGGCTGTAGATCCAGCCGGTAATGCTGGGAAGCTCTGCCGCCATCACCAGCGCCTGGCCGAAGCGGCGCCCTCGATTGGCGGTGAAGTCGCGTCTGAGATCGCGCAGCCACTGGTTTCGCATCTTGCGGTAGCCCGGCATTTTGCGGGTCTTCCGCCATGCGCGGAAAACCCTCCGCGGTTCCTGGTAGAGATATTCCGGCAGGTAGGTGACCGGCGCTTTTATCTCGTCGTTGATCGGATGGCGCTTCGCATCGGTCGGATGCCTGAGCGAGATCAGGTTCAGGGTGAAACCCGCTTGTTCAAGCGCCAGCAGTTCCTGTGCAATGAATGTTTCCGACAGGCGCGGATAGCACTTCAGCACCACCGCAATGGGTGCTCTCATAGCCGAGCCGTCTTCGGGTATGCCGCATGCTGCACGGATTGGAAGCGGTCGAGGAGGATTTCAGTGAGCGCGCAGATGCGGTTCAATCCCTCGAGGTCGGGCCGGGCTACGGCCTTGGAGGGGAGGGCGCTGGTCATCAACTGGTTGACGGCCGCACGGAAACGTGACGGATTCTTGGCTTCCTCTATGTCGAGAACATTGACCCAGCCGAATTCCTCCGCCCGATAGGCCCGGATGCTCTGCTCGCGGCGCGGCGCGGTGCGTGGAACGAAGAGCGCGCGCTTGTCGAAGGACATGACTTCGCAAAAGGTGTTGTAGCCGCACATGCCGATAATGGCGCGGGCATTGGCGACGAGCGTCTCCAGATTGGCGAGGAAATCGACGATCGTGATATTCGGCACATTGGCCGCGCGCGCCGAAATTTCAAAACGCTCCGACTCGGTCATGAACGGCCCAAGCACGAAGAGATAGCGCGTCTCGCGGTCCCGCCCCTCCTTGAT
>SCRB01000586.1 GCA_004299545.1 Rhizobiaceae bacterium | reverse complement strand
ATGGAAACGGATGCGCCGCCCCGTCTCCAGATGCCAGACACGCGTGCGCTCCTGGATGGAATCCATCGGCGTCAGCGACTGCACGCCGAGTTCGGTGTCGATCCAGCGTCGCGACAGATTGTCGAGGATGTGCACCTCGTGCCCGCGTGCGGAAAGGTGAAGCGAGGTCGGCCAGCCGACGAACCCGTCGCCGCCGAGAATCGCAATCTTCATCGAATCGCTCCCTGCCTGTCGAACGGCTTATCTAGGGCCCGAATGTGACAGGAATAGTGAGGCAATCACAAGCCGTGCCGCCACATCGGTGCTTCCTCTCCCCTCGAGCGGGGAAGAGGTGGTTTGCAAAAAGGCAAACCGGAGCGGGGATTGATCGCCCTCAGCCCGCTTCCTCGATCCGGTGGAGCGCCGTTTCCAGCCTCGTCAGCGCAAGCCGGTAGTCTTCGGCCTTCTCGCGCTCGCCGGCGACGATTTCTTCTGGCGCGTTGGCGACGAACTTTTCATTGGCGAGTTTCCGTTCGATGCGCTCGATCTCGCCGGCCGTCCTGGCGACTTCCTTCTTCAGCCGCGCGGCCTCGGCCTTGAGGTCGATCAGGGCGCCGAGAGGAAGACAGGCCGTCGCCTCCCATACGATGAACTGGGCCGCGCCTTTCGGTGCCACATCGGCGAAGGAAACCGCCGACACGCGAGCAAGCCGTGCCAGCGCCGCCTCGTGGCGGGCAACGCGCTGGCGCGTGTCCTCATCCGCGCCGACGAGCACCAGCGGTGCGGTCGCTGCGGGCGGAACGTTCATCTCCGTCCTGACGGAACGGATGCCCGAGACGAGATCGACCAGCCAGTTGATCTCCGCCGCGGCTTCCTTGTCCTCGAAATCCGGGGCGGGCCACGCAGCGTGGCAAAGAAGCTTCGTGCGGCCCTCGCCTTCGGGCATGGTTCGCGCCCAGAGTTCCTCCGTCATGAAAGGCATGAAGGGATGAAGCAGCTTGTAGATCTCGTCCAGGACGAAGGCGGCGACTTCCTGGCTTTCCTTCTTCGCCGCCTCGTCGTCGCCTGAAAAGACCGGCTTCAGGAGTTCCAGATACCAGTCGCAGAAAAGGTTCCAGACGAAGCGGTAGGCTGCGCCCGCCGCATCGTTGAAACGATAGCAGGTGATGCCGTCGGTGATCTCGCGCGCCGCGCGGGTCAGTTCGGTCAGGATCCAGCGGTTGACAGTCAGTTTCGCCCCGCCCAGCCAGAGATCGTCATTGCGCGTCACGCCGTTCATCTCGGCGAAACGCGTTGCGTTCCACAGCTTGGTTCCGAAATTGCGGTAACCGGCGACGCGCGCCGGATCAAGCTTCACGTCGCGGCCCTGGGCCGCCATGATGGCGAGCGTGAAGCGCAGCGCATCGGCCCCGTATTCGTCGATCAGGCCGAGCGGGTCGATGACGTTGCCCTTCGACTTCGACATCTTGGCGCCGTTCTTGTCGCGAACCAGCGCATGGACATAGACCGTGTGGAACGGTTCCTTGTCCATGAAATGCAGCCCCATCATCATCATGCGGGCGACCCAGAAAAAGATGATGTCGAAACCGGTGACGAGCACGCTCGTCGGATAATAGGTCTTCAGTTCTGGCGTTTTGTCCGGCCAGCCGAGCGTCGAGAAGGGCCAGAGCGCCGAAGAGAACCAGGTGTCGAGCACATCCTCGTCGCGCGTCAGGATGGCGCCCGGCTCGAAATTCTCCAGCTTCTCCTGAACCCAGGCCTTCCACGGCCCTTCAAGGGCGAGATAATGCTCGACCGCAGCATCGAGCGCCTCGTCTTCCGCCCTGGCGACGAAGATCTGGCCATCCGGCCCGTACCATGCAGGAATCTGGTGGCCCCACCAGAGCTGGCGCGAGATGCACCAGGGCTGGATGTTCTCCATCCAGTCGAAATAGGTCTTTTCCCAGTTCTTCGGCACGAAGTTCGTGCGGCCGTCCCGCACCGAGGCGATCGCAGGTCTCGCCAATTCGGCGGCATTGACATACCACTGGTCCGTCAGGAAGGGCTCGATCGGCACGCCGGAACGGTCGCCATGCGGCACCGCATGCCGGTGCGGCTCGACCTTGGCAAGGAAGCCGCCCTCTTCCATCAGATCGACCACGCGCTTGCGCGCGGCGAAGCGATCCTGCCCGTCAAGGCTGTCCCATAGGGCTTGACGCGCGGGCGTGACCTCAAGACCGGCGAGGAAATCGTCGTTGTCCTTCAGCGTGACCGCCGCCTCTGTCGTCAGGATATTGATGGCCGCAAGCTGGTGGCGCTTGCCGACCTCGAAGTCATTGAAATCGTGGGCCGGCGTGATCTTGACCGCGCCTGTGCCCTTCTCGGGATCGGAATAGGCGTCGGCGACGATCGGAATTTTCCGCCCGACGATCGGCAGGACAACGTTCCTGCCGACCATCGGCCTATAGCGCTCGTCGTCGGGATGGACAGCGACGCCGGTATCGCCGAGCATCGTCTCGGGCCGGGTCGTCGCGACGGTGATGAAGGTCGCAGGATTGTCCGGGTCAAACCGCTCGCCCTCGATGGGATAGCGAAAGTACCAGAGATTTCCGTCCACCTCCTGCTGCTCCACCTCGAGGTCGGAGATGGCCGTCAGAAGCTTCGGGTCCCAGTTGACCAGCCGCTTGTCCTTGTAGATCAGGCCTTGGCGATAAAGGGTGACGAAGACCTCGATGACGGCTTTCGACAGGCCTTCATCCATAGTGAAGCGTTCGCGCGACCAGTCGCAGGAGGCGCCGAGCCGCTTCAACTGGTTGACGATCTGGCCGCCGGATTCGTCCTTCCATTCCCAGACTTTTTCCACGAAGGCTTCGCGCCCGATGTCGCGGCGGTGGATCTGCTTCTCCATCAGCCTCCGTTCCACGACCATCTGCGTGGCGATGCCTGCGTGGTCCATGCCCGGTTGCCACAACACGTTTTTCCCACGCATGCGCTCGAAGCGGACCATGATGTCCTGCAGCGTGTTGTTGAGCGCGTGGCCCATGTGAAGCGAGCCGGTGACGTTGGGCGGCGGGATGACGATCGTGAAAGGCTCCGCCCCCTCCTCCGCGCCCGCGCCGGCACGGAAGGCATCGGCCTCCTCCCAGCGCGCGGCGATTTTCGGCTCGACGTCTCTGGCGTCGTAGGTCTTCTCAAGCATCGAAAGACATCCAGATTTATGGGGAATTCATCGCGAGGTGTAAACCGGATGCAATGCGGCAAGTCAACTGCGCACCGGTTCCCGAAGAACCAAACTCAGGCTAACGCGATGGTCGACCCCCTCACCGATTTGCTTCGCAAATCATCTCTCCCCCACGCGATGGTGGAGAGGATGAGCGCTTGTATCACGGCCGTCTATGCTCTTCTCTACCCATGTGGGGGAGAGGTGCCGAACGAAGTGAGGTGGTGAGGGGGATTCGTCCTGCTAATCCGAATTCGCTACCCTGCCGTTTCGAAATTCCATTCGAAGCTCAGCTTCATGGCGGAGGCAAGGCCCGGAACAAGGACCAGCGCGACGGCAAGCGCGCCTGCTTTTCCAAACGTCAATATTCGCACCCGCCTCAGAATGGTTCAGAGACGCGCAGTTCGCGGGAATCTAGGCCAATCTGGGCGTTTCCAGCGGAAAGGCCTCCGCATCGCCCAAACAATCAGCCAGTGACGCCTCTCGCGACGCGTTCGATCTCCTCGCGGACTAGCCGCTCGACCAGCATCGGCAGATTATTGTCGAGCCAATCTTGCAGCATCGGCCTCAGCATTTCCTCAGCCATTTCATCGAAACTCTTGCGGCGGCTGGCCAGGAAGGCCTCCGAAAGCTCGCCGAAAGACTGCGCGACCTGCTTTTGAACATGATGGGAAAGAATTCCCCGGGTGGTTTCGCCCGCAGACGTTTGCACCGCCGGCACTTCAGGGCGTGTCAATTCCGAGAGTTCCGCCGCCAGTTCAGCATCGTCGATAGGGAAAGCCAGTCCGGCCTCGCGTTCGGGAACCGCTGCCTGTTCCTCCCTCAGGGCCGCTGCCGTTGCTGGAGTCCGCCCGACCACCGCAATTTCCTCTGGCTCGCGTCGCAGCGCAAGATCGGCTCGAAAGGCATCGACTTCGCTCAGATCCGGACGGGCGATTTCCCCGAGCGCCTCAGAGGCTGACGCTTCCGCCTCTACCGGTGTGTTACGGACCCCGTCGCTCTCCTCGATAATCTTGCGGATCGAGGCGAGAATCTCTTCCATCGAGGGTTCACGTTGTACCGTATTTGTCTGTGCCATCGTCACCTGCCGCCCCTTTGTCGTCAGCCGTAAACCGCCGAAACTGCTTTTTCACGTCGCGCCCGACGCGATCCGGTCAACGTCTGACGACCCGATGACTTCACCGCATCCGCCCCTCGGAAGCGAGTCGACGCTTCGACGAATCAATCGGTAAGACGGTACCCGACTGCGCGCCCCATGAGAATCCCCGCTGCTCCACGACGGATTATTTCTCACAAGATTGAGGATTGGGGCATCTCCCGATGCGGACCGGCATGGCGGCAAGGCAGGGCGCGACGCACCCCGGCATTACGGCCTTCGCCTGCAAGAAAACAGAAATATGGCGGGAGATGAGAGGCGGGGCTTGAACCGCCTCCCGTCAGGAGAAATCGGTCAACGCCCGTCCGGCGTGCGCAAGCCGTACCACTTGTCCTTGACGGCGTTGTAGTGCTCTTTCGGATTGTATTCGGCAACCCTCAGGCCAAGACGACTGGGAGACAACCGGCCGATGGCGGATAAAATAGCATAGCTCGCCACAACGAGATCATGCTGGGCCGTCACCTGATTGACCTGCGCCGTGATCAGATTGGACTGCGAGGTCAAGACATCGAGCGTCGTCGCCTGACCGACATTGCGCTCCTCGACTTCGCCCTGCAATGCAAGCTGCGCGGCGGAGACAGCCTGCGCATCTGCCTGCACCGCTTCCTTCGCCGACTGGTATTGGCTCCACGCGGCCGCGACCGCCTGCCGCACTTGATCGCGGCTGACGTCCACCTCGATGCGAGCCTGGCCAAGCGATTCCTTTGCCTGGCGAACCTCGGCGGAGACGCGGCCGCCCTGATAGATCGGCACCGAGAAGGTCAGGCCGACATTGGCCGAATTCGACCAGCCGTTTGTTATGCTACGTCCAGGCACCCCTCCGGCACCGATGCTGGTATTGCTGTAGTCTCGCGACACGCCGGCCGATGCGGTGAGGCTGGGCAGAAGCGCGCCCTCAGCCGATTTCACCGAGAACTCCGCAGCATCGACGAGTTGCTGCGTCCCCCTTATGGCCGGGTGCTCGGCGGCGGCGATCGCGAAAGCCGCGCCGATGCCGGAAGGCAGCGCTTTCTGAACAGGCCGCGCCGGAGCCAGTTTACCGGGTTCGTCTCCAACGACCTGATGATAGGTCGCCTCGGCGGTAAGGACGGCCGCCCGGGCCGCACTCAGCGTCGAGATCGCGAGCGAGCGCTGCGCTTCGGCCTGCGCCACGTCGGTGCGCGTTCCTTCGCCGACGTCCAGCCTCGACTGCGCGGCACGGACCTGCTCGTTGAGGAAGGCGAGGTTCTTTTCCCGAAAAGCCGCGATTTGCCGGTTGAGGATGACATCCATGTAGGCGCTGGCAGCGCTGAAGAGGATATTCTCCTCCGTATTGCGCAGTTGCTCGTCCGAGGCGCGGACCTTCGATTCCGCTGCCTTGACGTTGTTGAGCGTCTGGAACCCGTCAAAGAGCGTCTGGTTGATCGACACACCGAAGCCGCCAGTCGTCAGCCGAGTCCCGGCCTGGGTTGCGTAATTGATGCTACTCGTTCCCATGATCGTCGGGCGCCAGCCCGATTTGGCGATGGCGACGCCCTCATCCGTGATCCGTACGCTGGCGCGCGAAGAATTCAGCGACGAATTGAACCTGTACGCCTTGGCAAGCGCTCCCGAAATGGTTTCGGCAGACGCTCCATTCGCCAGCACGACCATGCTGGCGGAAACCAGGGCGGCAGCGAATATACGCGTTTTCACAAGCGACACGTGCTACCTCTCATCCATTCCGCGGCAGAGTTTCCCCTGCCGGCTCTTGCGGAACCGCCCGTCGCGATCCCGACTATTCCCCGCCCTGCTCGCGAAAACCGCGCCGTCCAATTTCGGCAATATGCAAGCGGCAGGTGTTTGAAACGCGGCTACGCTAAAACTCGAAAACAGCTTCCTTCTCAAAACCCGGCAGCGGCTTCACCGCCGCATTGAAGACGCGGCGACCCGTGACATCGCCCTGATCCCTGACATAGAGCCGCGCCGCAGCGGCGTTGCCGTGTCCGACCACGGCGACGAGTCGGCCGCCTTCAGCGATCTGCGCGGCAAGCGCAGCCGGCACGTCTTCCACCGCCCCGCCAAGGAAAATCACGTCATAGGGCGCATTCCCGCCCCAACCGTCACGCAACGCTCCCTCGACAAGGGTAACGTTTCCCACGCCAAGGGTTGCAAAGTTGGCGTGTGCCCGGGCCAAGAGTTCCGCGTCGCTCTCGACCGCGACGACAGAACCTGCAAGCGCCGAAAACACCGCCGCGGAATAGCCCGTTCCACAACCGACGTCGAGAACGCGGTCTCCGGGGCGGACATTCGCCAGTTGCACGAGCCGCGCGAAAGGCGACGGTTCCATGAGATAGCGCGCCGAGCCGCGGTCGTCGGCGGGGGTGATTTCCAGATCCTCGTCGATATAAGCCAACGGCCGATGGGCCTCGGCAACGAAAAGCTCGCGCGGCACCGTTCCCATCACGGAAAGCAATGCGCTGTCCGTCACGTCGGTGGTCCGCAACTGCCCGTCGACCATCCCTGCCCGCTGTTTGGCGAAATCGGTGCTCATATTCAATCGGCCCGCCCCGGCTTACTCAAAATATTCACCGCACACACAGCCTCGCGACGAACGCGTTCCGCCATACGCAAAGACCCGATCCACGGAAAACACCTCAGCCGATTCACCCGAGACCCCCACCGGGCCGCGAGATAAATCGGAACAGGCATTTCGTGTAGAGTGTGGCAAAAATAGCTTTCAGCGTCAATCAGTCAAAAGACATCGCGCTCACCGCGCCTGTGGGTTGTTGCAAATATGGG
>SCRB01000585.1 GCA_004299545.1 Rhizobiaceae bacterium | reverse complement strand
GGTTCTTTCCGGTGCCGCTTCGCCGCTGCCGCAACTCTCCGGCCTTTACAGGCGGCTGCAGCGCAAGGCGGCCGAGAATCCGGTGCTGCTCGATCCCGTCGTTGCCGCGCTCGACGAGGCGCTTCTGTCTCTCGATGCCGCGCAGGCCGCCGTCGAGGCCGCCATGCGCGCAAGCGAATTCGAACCCGAACGCTTGGAAAAGGCGGAGGAGCGGCTTTTCGCGCTGCGCGCCGTGGCGCGGAAGCACAATGTGGCGGTCGATGGTCTGGCGAAACTCCGCGACACGATGTTCGCCGATCTTGCCGATCTCGATGCCGGAGCGGAACGGCTTGCCGCCCTCGAAAAGGAAGCGGCGGAAAGTCGCGCCGCTTACGACCGCGCGGCGAAACGGCTCTCGGAGCAGAGGCATCTGGCCGCGGAAGGGTTGATGCGCGCCGTCATGGCGGAATTGCCGGCGCTGAAGCTCGATCGGGCTGAGTTCATCGTCGAAATCGGGAGCGATCCGGAAAACCGCGCGCAGGACGGCATCGATCAGGTCGAATTCTGGGTCCGCACCAATCCCGGCACGCGTCCGGGGCCGATGATGAAGGTGGCGTCGGGCGGCGAACTGTCGCGCTTCCTTCTCGCGCTCAAGGTGGCGCTCGCCGATCGCGGCTCGGCGCCAACGCTGGTTTTCGACGAAATCGATACGGGTGTCGGCGGCGCTATCGCAGACGCCATCGGCCAGAGGCTGTCACGGCTTGCGCAAGGCGTGCAGGTGCTTTCGGTGACGCATGCGCCGCAGGTGGCCGCGCGGGCCCGTACCCATTATCTCATCTCCAAGACTGGCGATGCCGACCGGGTTTCCACCGGCGTCCAGTCGCTCGAACGGTCAGCGCGCCAGGAGGAGATCGCGCGCATGCTGGCCGGCGCGACCGTGACCGATGAGGCGAGGGCAGCCGCCGAGCGGCTGTTAAGGGGAAATGCCTCCGTCGGTTGAGCACCTCTGTCAGGAGGACGGGGCATAATGCTTTCCACGGTTTACTTTTCCCGGCTTTTTGGAAAGAGATGCGTCCATGGCCGAAATCCTGAAACCCGTCGATGAACTGACCCCCGACGAGGCCGCTGCCGAGCTTGCCCGGCTGGCGAAGGAAATCGCGGCTGCCGACATCGCCTATCATCAGAACGATGCGCCGGAGATCACCGACGCCGAATATGACGCGCTGCGCATCCGCAACGCCGAGGTCGAGAGGAGTTTTCCCGATCTTGTCCGCGCGGACAGCCCGACAGGTTCCGTCGGCGCGCCACCGGCGGAAGGGTTCGCCAAGGTGCGCCATGCGGTGCCAATGCTGAGCCTCGCCAAGGCCTATGCGGAACAGGACGTGGTGGACTTCATCCAGCGCGGCCATCGCTTCTTCGAACGCGACAAGGACCTCGACATCGCTTTCACGGCTGAGCCAAAGATCGATGGCCTGTCGGCATCGCTGCGCTACGAGAACGGCGTCTTCGTGCAGGGTGCGACACGCGGCAACGGCACTGTCGGGGAGGACATCACCGCCAATCTCAGGACCATCGCCGATATCCCGCACAGGCTCAAAGGTTCGGGCTGGCCGGAGGTGATCGAAATCCGCGGCGAGGTCTACATGACCTATGCCGAGTTCGAAGCCTTGAAGGAACGCTCGGTCGCCGCCGGTGGCCAGGACTATGTCAATCCGCGCAACACCGCCGCCGGGTCGCTGCGCCAGAAAGACCCCGCCGTCACTGCCAGCCGCAACCTCAAATTCTTCGCCTATGCCTGGGGCTATACGACGGAGGATCCGGCGCCGACACAATACGAGTCGGTCCAGAAATTCGCCGAATGGGGATTCGGGGTCAATCCGCTGATGGTGCGGGCCAGGACCGTCGAGGAACTCATTGCCCAATACCACCTGATCGAGGAGAAACGCTCCTCCCTCGGCTACGACATCGACGGCGTCGTCTACAAGGTCGACCAGCTTGAACTCCAGCGCCGCTGGGGCTTCATCAGCGGCGAGCCGCGCTGGGCGATCGCCCACAAATTCCCGGCCGAACAGGCGATGACGACGGTCAGGAGGATCGATATCCAGGTCGGCCGCACCGGTACGCTGGCGCCTGTCGCGCGCCTCGATCCGGTGACGGTGGGCGGCGTCACGGTCGAGAACGTCACCCTGCACAACGAGGACTACATCAAGGGCCTCGATTCGAACGGGCAGCCGATCCGCGATGGCAAGGACATCCGTATCGGCGATACGGTCCTTATCCAGCGCGCTGGCGACGTCATCCCGCAGATCGTCGATGTCGTCATCGAGAAGCGTCCGGCGGATGCCGAGTCGTATGCGTTTCCACATACATGCCCGGTCTGCGGCTCGCCGGCGACGCGCGAAGTAAACGAGAAGACCGGCAAGGAGGATTCGCGCCGGCGCTGCACCGGCGAACTGATCTGCGCCGCGCAGGCTGTCGAGCGGTTGCGCCATTTCGTCTCGCGCGGCGCGATGGATATCGAGGGAATGGGAGCGGAGAATATCGAATTGTTCTTCAATGCCGGCCTGATCGAGACCGCCGCCGACATTTTTACGCTGAAGGACAAACGCGAAAGGGCGCAGCAGGCGCTTGCCGAGCGGCGCGAGGAGCAGGCACGCCAGCGCGAGGCGGCATCGGGCAAGGAGCGGAAGAATGCACGCAGCGTCGACCAGCGCAATTTCGAAGGGCTCGACAAGCTGTTCGCGGCAATCGACGCCCGGCGGGAGCCGGAACTCGATCGTTTCGTCTTCGCGCTCGGCATCCGCCATGTCGGCGACACCACGGCGGCGCTGCTCGCACGGACGTTCTCGACGGTCGAGGAGTTTATCCGCGTCGGCAAGGAAACGGCGGCGGCGGACGATCCGCACAGCGTCTTTCCCTCGATCAACGGTATCGGCGACACCGTGATCGGCGCATTGCGTGACTTCTTCGGCAATGAGCGCAACGACAGGGTGCTCGACGCCCTGCTCGGTCAGGTGACGCCGAAGCCCTATGTCGTGACGGTCTCGGCCGACAGCGCCGTGGCCGGCAAGACCGTCGTTTTCACCGGGTCACTGGAAAAGATGACGCGCTCCGAGGCCAAGGCGATGGCCGAGCGTCTGGGCGCCAAGGTCGCCGGGTCCGTCTCCGCCAAGACCGATCTGGTCGTTGCCGGTCCCGGCGCCGGCTCCAAGCTCAAGACCGCCGCCGAACTCGGTATCGAGGTCATCGACGAGGACGCCTGGTTCGAACGTGTCGGGCGCGCGTCCTGATGGCGACGTTCGAGGGCTTCGGTGAAAAGGCCATCCCGTTCCTGAAAGCACTCGATTTCCACCAGAGCCGCGAGTGGTTCCACGAAAACCGCGACCTGTTCGAACACGAATTGAAGGAACCGCTCGGCGATCTGGTCGAGGTTTTGACCGATCGCTTTGCCGTGGAGGGGCTGGGGCTGAAGGGCGACCGCAAGAAATCGCTCTTCCGCATCAACCGGGACGTCCGTTTCTCCAAGGACAAGCGACCCTATAACACGCATTTGTCGGCGATCCTGTCGCCGGACGGCTCCAAGATGGAGCAGGGGGTCTTCTTCCTCTATTTCGGGCTTGACCGCTGCTTTGCCGGCCTTGCGTGGTGGCAACCTGCGAAGGCGCTTTTGCGGGCGATGCGCCATGCCATCGCCACGCGGCCCGGAGAGTTTCGCACGATGGTCAGGGCGCTCGGTCGAAACGGCCTCGCTCTCGACGGTCAGGAGGCGCTCAAGCGCATGCCGCCGGAGTTCAAACACGTTACCGATGCCGATCTGGCGGAGGCGATCCGCAGCAGGCATTTCATCGTCCGGCATGAAATCGATCCGGCCGGCATATGCAAGCCGGAGCTTGCGGATGAACTTCTCGGTTTCGCGCTTCGCGCGCGGCCTCTGCTCGACTGGGGACGGGCGATCGAGCGGACTGTGCCTCCGGTTTAGCTTCCTTATTCCCCCAAATCCTTTTCATGCAGCCATCAGCATTATTGACGTGACATGCCCTGGTCGCGTGCCTATTTTCCGCGCCTTCCGGAGACAGTCATGAGCGAAGTGAACGCGAAGAGAGAGTTCTGGCGCGGTGCGCGAGCGGGCGTCCCGATCATCGTCGCGGTCGTGCCCTTCGGGCTTCTGTTCGGTGCGCTGGCCGTCGACAACGGGCTTTCGCTCGTCCAGGCGGTGCTGATGAGCGCCACGATTTTCGGCGGCGCCAGCCAGATGGTCGGCATCGAACTCTTCGGCCAGAAGATTTCGCCGCTCCTCATCGTCTTTTCGATCTTTGCGGTGAATTTCCGCCACGTTCTTTATTCGGCGGCGATCGGCCGTCATTTCGCCCGCTGGCCAAGCCTCAAGCAGGCGGTCGCCTTCTTCCTGCTCACCGATCCGCAATATGCTGAAGCCGAGCGCAAGGTCGAGGAAACGGGGAAGGTGGGCTTCGCCTGGTATCTGGGAATGGGGTTGGCGCTTTATCTCACATGGGTCGCGGAATCGTTTCTGGGCGCGCTTTTCGGCGGCCTCATCAGCAATCCCGAAGCGCTCGGCCTTGATTTCCTTCTGCCGATCTATTTTCTCGGCCTCGTCATGGAGTTCCGCAAGCGCCCGCTCTGGCTGCCGGTGGTCCTTGCCAGCGGTGCAGCGTCGATGCTCGCCTACAAATTCGTCGGCTCGCCCTGGCATGTCTCGCTCGGCGCGCTCGTCGGCATCGCTCTCGCGGCGTCGATGCCGGCGAAACGGCAGACGGCCAGCGATCTTGCGATGACGACGGAACGGAGTGAGCCATGACCACGCTTCTCATCATCCTGGGCGGCGCGATCCTGACCTACCTGACGCGCATCGGCGGCCATCTCGTCCTGTCCCGCTTCGAGAACGTCCCGCCGCGCGTCGAAGCGGCCCTCGACGCCGTGCCGGCAGCGGTGCTGACGACCTTGGTGGCGCCGGAGTTGCTTTCGGCCGGGCCGGCGGAAATCATCGCGCTCGTGGCCGCAGGGCTCGTGGCGTTCAAACGCGGCATGCTGGAAATGTTCCTGACCGGCGCGGTGGTCCTGATCGTTCTGCGCCAGTTCATGGGTTAGAATAGATCAATGCGATCGGCTATGGTCCGAATTTCCGACATCCCCTCCGGCCCTTCGGGCCACCTCCCCCTTTGAAGGGGAGGAAAAAGCGGCGGCGCCTTTCCCTCCCCTCCGAGGGGAGGGAGCCGAGCAAAGCGAGGCGGGTGGGGTGAGATCGAAGCATGCTGTAGTCAGCCGAGCGGTGCCGTCACTCCTTCCAGCCATTTCAATGTCTCGCCATCGACCAGCGGCGCGATCCCGGTCAAGACGCCGGCGTGATAGTCATCGAGCCAGGCGATTTCGTCGGCCGTCATCAGCCTCCTGTCGATAAGGCGGCGGTCGAAGGGTGCGAGCGTCAGCGTCTCGAAGCCGTGCATGGAGATGTCGCCGTCTTTCACCTCCTCGATCGGGGTGACGAGAATCAGATTCTCCAGCCGGATGCCGTAATGGCCTTCCTTGTAATAGCCGGGCTCGTTGGAGAGGATCATGCCGGAAAGCAGCTTCTCCGTTCCCATGCGAGAGATGCGTTGCGGCCCCTCATGCACCGAAAGGTAGGAACCGA
>SCRB01000062.1 GCA_004299545.1 Rhizobiaceae bacterium | reverse complement strand
GCATGGATTTCACCTGGTTCGAGCGTCAGCGACAACCGGTCGACGGCGACGGTCGAACCGAAGCGCTTCGTGACGTCGCGGAGTTCGAGAAGCGGCCCCACCATCCTAGCTCATCCCGACAGCGAATCCGCTGCGGCGATGTCCTCCACTTCAAGGGAATAGGTTTCGCGCGTCCGCCCGATATGCGCGCGCAATACGTCCCGCGCCTCTGTCGCGTTGTCGCTGCGGATGATGTCGCGCAGGCGGCAGTGTTCCTGGAACGACAGTTCGGTGTGCATCGGCTTGGTCGCCAGATGCGTCCGGAGCGCTGCGATCTTGCCGACATAGCGCTGATAGCTGTCTCTCAGGTAGCCGTTGCCGCAGTGCCTGAAAAAGGCCGCATGAAATTCCGTATCGAGAGAGAGATACGCGCGGACATCGGCCGCCGACCGCGCATGGTCCATCGATTCGACAACACGGTCGACGTCGTCGGCGAGCGGGCCTGGATTACGTTCGAGTGAAAAGCCAAGGGCCGCCGACTCGATCGTCAGGCGGAATTCACACATTTCCACGACCTCCCGCGCGGCGAGCGTGAAAACATAGGCTCCCCTCTGCGGGAAGATATCCACGAGCCCTTCCGTTTTCAGCTGGACGAGCGCCTCGCGGACGGGGGTTTTCGACACGTTGAGCCGCTGGGCGAGTTGCCGTTCGGAAAGCGCGGAGCCCAGCGGAAGGTCGCCCGAGACGATAGCGCTGCGGATATGCGCGAGCACAGTCTCCGTCAGTAATTTCGGACGTTCAAAGGCGTCCATCCAGCGACTCCCTCCCTGATTCATCCCACAAGGGTTGACTGCAATATCTTATCTGACATATCAGATGTCAACAGGAGGAAACTGCGGTAGGGAGAACCGCCATGGCTATGGCCGAAATCGTTGTTGAAGCGGGCAACCGTCACGGCGAGGGGGTATTCTGGAACCCGGCCGACGGCCGGGTCTGGTGGACCGACATCGAAGGCAGGCGGCTCTGGTGGTACGAACCGGCCGGCCGCCGTTCGGGAAGCATCGCCATGGACGATCGGGTGTGCTGTTTCGCGCCGAGACGCAGCGGCGGCTTCATCTGCGCCTTTGCGCAGGAGTTCGCCTTGCTCGACGCCAACTGCCGCATTACCGACAGGATAATTTCTTTCGAGCCGGAAAATCCCAATTCACGGACGAATGACGGCCGCACCGATCGCCAGGGGCGGTTCGTCGTCGGCGGCATGAACGAGGTAACGGCGGCGGCCGACAGCCGGGTCGTCCGGGTCGACGGCAACGGTTCCGTAAGCACCCTGATAGAGGGAGTCTCTTGCGCAAACTCGATCTGCTTCTCGCCCGACGGCCGAAGCATGTTCTTCGCCGATACGCCGCAGCGGCGGATATGGACCTATGCCTACGATATCGGTAACGGCACAGCGCATTCGCCGCACCTGCTCGCGGATTTTTCCGGTGAGCCAGGACTGCCGGATGGCTCGTGCGTCGATGCCGACGGCTGTGTCTGGAACGCCGAGTGGGAAGGAAGCCGGGTCGTCCGTATTGATGCTCGCGGCCATATCGACCGCATCATCGACGTCCCTGTCCTGAAGCCCACCTGCTGTGCCTTTGGCGGCCCGGATCTCGACACTCTTTATATCACGTCATCACGCATGGGCTGCACGGAAAAACAGCTTTCCGAGCAGCCGCTTGCGGGTGCCCTGTTCGCCGTCAAGCCGGGCGTCCGGGGCATTGAAGACGCTCCGTTCGCGGGGTGAGCCAGCCTTAAGCCACCATAGGGAGGAATGAGATGAGGAAATTGACGAGTTGGATGATTGCGGGAGCATGTGCGACGCTGATCGGAACCGCCGGTCCTGCAGCCGCGATCGACTATGCGACGCCGCAGCCGTTGAATCCGGCTGCCCAGGCACCCATCAAGGGCTTCAATGGCGCAAAGGGCGCCACCATTGCCTATATGCCGCCTGCAACCGAGTTCAATTATTACATCGCCATCGACAAAGGCATCGAGGCGCAAGCCCGGAAGCACGGCATCAAGACCTTCATGCTCGCGCCGCAGAGCGGTGCCGACATCAACGGCCAGATGGGTATGATCCAGGACGTCATCAATCGCGGCGTCAATGCGATCATCTTCCACACCCATGACGAGCACGCCGCCGCACCGCTGATCAAGCGGGCGGTCGAGAAGGGGATCGCCGTGATCGTCGTCAATTCCGACATCAAGGATTTCCCGACGCCCGTGCATGCGGTGGTCGGCTATTCCGAGCGGGGCGGTACACGCAAGGAAGGCGAGTACGTTCTCAAGCACTACGGCGACA
>SCRB01000584.1 GCA_004299545.1 Rhizobiaceae bacterium | reverse complement strand
AGCCGCTGCTGCAGCGACGACAGGACGGACGAGATCACCAGATAGATGAGAGCTGCCTCTATATAGAGGACCAGAGGTTCATAGGTCGTCGCGACGATACGCTGGGCTGCCTGGAAAAGTTCCGGCACGGTGATCGCCGCGGCGAGCGAGGTATCCTTCACCAGCGAAATGAAGGAGTTCGACAACGGCGGAACCGCGATCCTGGCGGCCTGTGGAACGATGGTGCGGCGCATGGCCTGCGACCACGTCATGCCGATCGAATAGGAAGCTTCCCATTGCCCCTTCGGCACGGCCGAAAGGACTGCGCGCAGAATCTCCGACGTATACGCGCCGACATTGAGCGTAAAGCCGATCAGGCCGGCGGTAAAGGCGTCGAGGGTGACGCCGATGCTCGGCAGGCCGTAGAAAATCACGAATAATTGCACGAGGAGCGGCGTGCCGCGAATGATCCAGACATAAAAGCGCACAATCCAGACGAGCGGCCGCGGTCCGAAAAGACGGACGACGGCGCAAACCAGGCCGACAATGAGCCCGAGGACGAAGGACAGGAGGGTGAGGGGAACGGTATAGACAAGCGCGGCCCATAAAAGCGGGCCGAGAGAACTCCACATGAGTTGCAGCCAATCCGGCACGGGCTATCCCCTCAAAAGGCATGACGGGGCTGTGACGACCAGCCCCGCCGCAATCCGAGCATTTCCGTTCTTCTCCAAGCCACGAAATGCACTATCTCTTTGGTTTCACGCAATTCCGGACGCAAAACCGCCGAGCACTTTTGCTGGAATTGCTTTAAGGTCGCCGCCGGGCAATATTACTTGGACACGTCCTGGCCGAAATACTTTTCCGATATCTTGAGATAGGTTCCGTCCGCTTTCATCGCGTCGAGGGCCTTGTCGATCGCCGCCAGCAGGTCCGGCTCGCCCTTGCTGATGATGACGGCGGAATAATCGGCATGCGCCTCCTCCGCCGCGACCTTCACCGGTGCGTCGGGCTTGTGCTTCTTGAAATCGAGATAGGACAGGCTGTCGTTGATCGTGGCGTCGGCGCGCTTCTGGATGACCAGCGCAATCGACTGGTTGAAACCGTCCGTGCCGATCAGCTTGGCGCCGTTGTCGCGCGCGATCGAACCGAAATTGCTGGTCAGGGTCTGCGCCGACGTCTTGCCCTTCAAATCCTTGAAGCTCTTGATGTCGGTGTTGTCGCTGCGCACGATGAGCGCTGCCTTGGATGCGATATAGGGCTTGGAAAAGTCATATTTCGCCTGCCGTGCCTTGGTGATGCCGACTTCGTTGATGACGGCATCATAGCGGTTGGCGTCGAGGCCGGCGATGAGGCCGTCCCAGTGGCCTTCCAGGAATTTGGCCTTGACGCCCATATGATCGGCGATGGCGCGGGCAATATCGACATCGAAGCCGGTCAGCTGGCCGGATGCCTCGTGATAGGTGAATGGAGGATAGGTCCCCTCGGTGCCGACCCTGAATTCGCCGGACTTCTTGATATCCGCGAGCGAGGCCGCCTGAGCGGACATCACCGCCATCATAAGAGCCGCCGCCAAGGCCCCGATCGATGCAAACTTTCTCATGCCAATCTCCACCACTGAACCCGTTCCAGTTATCGGCGGAAAATGCCACCGTCATCGCTTGGCGTATAGACCTCGACAAACGCAGGAACAGCGATTTTAGGTATGAAATTCCAATCATTTTGGATTTTTGCGAATTTCTTTCCACAAAAACCGGGGAGAAGCCGTTTTCGCGTCGAGGAAGACCGGCCAAACATCTGACAGTTCAGGCGCCGTCACGGTCATCGACATCGGCGAGCATACGCTTGCTAAGATCCTCTATCTCCGCAAGCAATCTGTCGGTCTCCCGATCCTTCTCGAGGCGGGAGCGCGCATCCGCGGCCATGCGCTCGATATCGGCAAGCGGCAGCACCAATGTCTGCTCGCCTTTCGCGGTTCGAAGGACGATACCGATCAGATCGCTCTCGTGCTCATGGGCACAACGAGCGTAGCGTGCATGAACCCTGCTCATACCCAAGCCCTTTCGCATCCCATCAAAGCGTGCAATGCGGGCGGCCGCAAGGGGGCTCCTTCGAACGAGTAGGCTGCCGCCTATTGCGGTATGGCGACGGGCGTATCCCGCTTGAGGGACAGCCACCAACGCGTCAGGGCCTCCCTTTTCGCGTCGACGGAAGCGGCAGCGGGGGCGAATAAATGCCATGCGGTTTCATGTTTCGCCGACACGCTGGTGACGACCGGCTTGCCGGCCGCAATCGCAGCCTCGAAAGCCGGATATAGGCCACCCTGCATGGCCTCCAGCTTTCCGAATTTGCTGAGAATGACGAGGTCGCTCGCCTGCAACTGGTCGAGCACGGAGGCGCAGGCGGCATCGACCCCGCGGGAATCAAGATGGCATGACGTCCCGGCAGGGGCCTCGCCGAGATAAATGGGAAATCCCTCCCCCGAGGCAAGGCTCCTGAGAATCCCCGCGCTGCACGTCCGATCGGGCAACCCGTGAGCTTCAGCGACCACGCCTGCGACCTTCATGCCTTGCGCGTGGCACTGGGCGGCGAAGGAGACAAGAACCGCCTGTAGCGCGGAACTCTCCATCCCGCCTATGACAGCAACCGCCTTAGCATCCGCCATTCACAATGCCTCCGAATGATCCGGATATTATTCCTCCTGCGGAGGCTGATCGCAAAGCAATTCTGACCGGCTGCAGGGCGGAAATATGCTTTTCCACGTCCAGCGACAGTTCCACAACGTTCCGATTGTCCTTGAAGTGGGGGAGAATTTCCACCGTTCTCTTCAGGAACGTGTTGCCAGAGGCGAGGGCCGGTCTTTGGATCGTCAGCGGCAACTTGTAGCGTCCCGCCGGCAAGTGTCCGCGAAGCAGGACACTTGCCCAATCAATTGAAAAGAAAGGAGAAAATTGGAACTCTGGTGCCCAGGGACGGAATAAACGTAGGGAGCTAAAAGCCCAGTAAAATCAATGGCATGACGCCACAAAAACTACCTCT
>SCRB01000583.1 GCA_004299545.1 Rhizobiaceae bacterium | reverse complement strand
CCGGCTGGATCTGGTCTGCATCGAGAGGACGGGGCGCGGAAAGGCCGCCACCCGCAAAAAGCGCGGCGATTTCCCGATCCGGCAAGATTCCCGACTGACGCACGCTCTCGCTCTACTCACACTCCCGATCAAGCCGCCATCGTTTAGCGAAGTCCGCGATTGACGCAAGCCGGAGCGAGGACTAAAGCACGCTTATCCCGTGGTGATTTGGCCGGTCGGCTTGCAGCCACGTTAAACAAGTCGCTAAAGGGCCGCTTCCGGACCGGTACGCGATTTGGTTTCGCGGCCGGTTTTTTGTTGGAGGAAGGCGACGCAGATGACGACACAAAACTGGAAGACGCAAACGACGGCAGTCCATGCGGGCACTTTGCGATCGGCGTTCGGCGAGACATCCGAGGCGATCTTTCTCACCCAGGGCTTCATCTACGACACCGCCGAGGCCGCCGAGGCCCGCTTCAAGGGCGAGGAGCCCGGCTTCATCTATTCCCGCTACGCCAATCCCACGGTCGATATGTTCGAGAAGCGCATGTGCGCGCTCGAAGGCGCGGAAGACGCCCGCTCGACCACATCAGGCATGGCCGCCGTGGCGGCTGCCCTCCTCTGCTCACTGAAAGCCGGAGACCATGTGGTCGCCGCGCGCGCCCTTTTCGGCTCCTGTCGCTGGATCATCGAAACGCTGATGCCGAAATACGGCATCCAATCGACGCTCGTCGATGGAACAAGGACCGAAGAATGGGAAAAGGCGGTGCGGCCGAACACCCGGCTTTTCTTCCTCGAAAGCCCGGCCAATCCGACATTGGAGATCATCGACATAAAGGCGGTGGCGACACTTGCCAATTCGATCGGCGCGCGGCTGGTCGTCGACAACGTCTTCGCGACGCCCCTTTTCCAGAAACCGCTCGAGCTTGGCGCGCATGTCGTGGTCTATTCCGCCACCAAGCATATTGACGGCCAGGGCCGCTGCCTCGGCGGCATCGTGCTTTCCGACAAGGCATGGATCGACGAGCATCTGCACAATTATTTCCGCCATACCGGCCCCGGCATGTCGCCCTTCAATGCGTGGACGCTCCTGAAAGGCCTGGAAACGCTCCCGATCCGGGTGCGCCAACAGACCGGCAGTGCGGGTAAGATCGCGAATTTCCTTGCCGAAAAGGGCGCTGTCGCACGTGTCATCTATCCAGGTCGTGCCGACCATCCGCAAGCGAGCATCATCCGGCAGCAGATGACAGGCGGCTCGACACTGATCTGCTTCGACGTCAAGGGCGGGAAAAAGGCGGCGTTCTCCTTCCAGAACGCGCTCAGGATCGTGCGAATCTCGAACAATATGGGCGACGCCAAGAGCCTCGTCACCCATCCGGCGACCACGACCCACAAGAACCTTTCGGAAGAAGCACGGGAAGAACTCGGCATCGGCCCCGGAACGCTCCGGCTTTCCGTCGGTCTGGAGGATGCAGACGATCTGATGAGCGACATCGAAAACGCGCTCGGGGCCGCTGCATAGACTCTCCCGTCGCGAATGTTGACCAATGACGACCGCTGCGCGAATCTTCCGGGAGCGAAAGGAAGCAGCGCCATGTATCGCACTACGACGGACGGGATCGAGGTGCAGGTGGAGCCGTTCTACATGTCGGATCGGTCCGAGCCGGAGGCCAGTCACTATGTCTGGGCTTACCGGATCACCATCTCCAACAATTCGGACGGGTTCGTCCAGTTGATGTCGCGTTACTGGCACATCACGGACGGCGCTGGAAATGTGGAAGAGGTCCGTGGGCCGGGTGTTGTCGGGGAACAGCCCGAACTCAGTCCCGGCGACAGCTTCCAGTACACCTCAGGCTGCCCGCTTTCGACGCCATCCGGGATCATGGTCGGCCGCTACACATTGCGCAGCGCGGACGGGCGATTGTTCGATGTCGCCATACCGGCCTTCTCGCTCGACATTCCGGGAGAGGCACACACTCTCAATTGAAGTGAAGCGTCTTAGCAGGCTGCCGAAGCGTGTCACGTTTAAACGGACTCGCACGACCGCTTTATTTCCTTGTTTTAAGCATGTCGTGGTCCCGAAACCGCTGCACACTTTCGAGCGACATGCTTTAAGGCGCCTCACAACAGATGTCAGTTCCTGGCGAGGAATTCGTCCGGATCGAATGAGTATTTTTGCGAACAGAACTCGCAATTGACGCGGATTGCGCCCCTTTCGACGCTCTCCTCTATCTCCTCGGCCGAAAATCCGCTCAGGATCGAATGGATCTTCTCGCGCGAGCAGGAGCAGTCGTCGAGCACCGGGGCACTCTCGTAAACCCGGACGCCGTGCTCGTGGAAGAGCCGGAAGAGGAGCCGTTCCGCCCCGACGGTCGGATCGACGAGTTCCGAGGCTTCCACCGTCGCCATCAGTGCCTGCGTCTCCTTCCAGGCGGCATCCGTGCGGTCCTCGGCCTCAATAGCCGATGCAGGATCGTCGCCGCTGGGAAGATCGGGCAGGCGCCGCCGTTCCGAGGCCACCGGCAGGAACTGCGCCAGCACGCCGCCGGCGCGCCAGCGCTTCTCCGTTCCGTTCTCTCCGCGCGAAAACATCCGGGCGACGGCAATGCGTATCTCGGTCGGTATCTGCTCGGACTGGCGGAAATAGACGCGCGCCGCTTCCTCAAGCGACGCCCCGTCGAGTTGCACGATGCCCTGATAGCGCTTTGTGTGTTCGCCCTG
>SCRB01000582.1 GCA_004299545.1 Rhizobiaceae bacterium | reverse complement strand
GAAAGGTAGCGATGACGACGATCAGGAGGACGGCGATACTGCCGGGAATGCGGTGACGGAGGATTCCGATGATCTTCCTGATCAGCCCTCTATCCATGTATCGGCCCAGTTCGATACCGCCCAGCGCGGGTTGTTCGCGATATTATGTACCGTATTCCGGGCCACACTCGTGAAGGTCCAGTCGACGACATTGATGAGGGGCAGGTCGGCCGTGACCATCTTCTGGAACTGATGGTAGAGTTCGGTGCGCTTCCCTTCGTCGAGCGTTGTCGCCGCCTCGCCGATCAGGGCGTCGAGCTTCGGGTTGTCATAGCCGCCCTGGTTCGAGAAAGGCACACCATCGGGAATGCCGCCCTCGACCAGGATGGTGGTCGAGATGGCAGGATCGCCGCGGAAGACGGGCGGCGCGACGGCAAGGTCGAAGGTGTGGTCCATATAGACCGCCTTGATATGCGCGGCGGCATCGTGGTTGACGATCTCGGCATCGATGCCGATCGCGGCCAGTGCCTGCCGCAGATAGGCGCCGAAGGCGCGTGTCTCGTTGAAATAGGGAGCCGGAAGAAGCTTGAGGCTGAAGCGCACGCCGTCCGAACCGCGCGTGTAACCGGCCTTGTCGAGAATGCGGTTCGCTTCCGCGACATCGAAGGAATAGCCGGCGACGTCGGACGTATAGAATTCCGCGGCGCTTTTCGGGATCGGGCCTGTCGCCGGGACGGCGTAACTGGCGAAAATCGTCCTGACGACGAAATCCTTGTCGATCGCATGGGCGATCGCCTGACGCACCGTGAGATCGGCCAGTTCCTTGCGGCGGTGGTTGATCTCGACGACCAGCTGATAGGTGAGCGCCTCATAGCCTTTGGTGATGACGGCGAGGCCCTTTTCCTGTCCGATCCGCTTCAGATCGATGAGCGGGACCGCCGAAAAAGCGGCGAGGTCGATCTCGCCGGCCTCGAGCGCGGTTGCCGCAGCGCTCCGGTCGGGCAGCACGCGATAGACGATTTCCTGAAGATAGGGCAGGGGCTTGCCCCAGTAGGAATTGTTGCGGACGAGGCGGTAATATTCGCCCCGGCGGTGTTCGGCGAACTGGAAAGGCCCGGTCCCGATCAGGCGGTTGTTGACGGGATTCGACGCAATATCCGTGCCGTCGAACGCGTGTTTCGGCACGACGCTGGTGAGGGAAGGAAGCGCGTGGCGGATCAGTTGCAACGGCGTCGGGTCGGAAAAGCGCAACACCGCCGTATGGTCGTCCGGCGTATCGACCGTCTTCAGATCCCTGAAGACGACGCTTCCCAGATTTTGCAGCGTTCGCCATATCTCCATCGCCGAAAAGGCGACGTCGGCGGCAGTGAAAGGCTGGCCGTCATGCCAGGTCACGCCTTCGCGCAGATGGAAGGCGATAGAGAGCCCGTCGTCCGCCGCTTCCCAATGCGTGGCGAGCCGCGGCGCGAGGCCGTGCTTGTCGCCGTAGGACGCTTCGGCGAGCGGTTCGACGATTTTGCTGGCGACGAAGAACACGCCGTTCGACGCGACGATGGCCGGATTGAGGTTGCGCGGCTCGGAATCGGCTGCAACCGTCAGGCGGCCGCCCTTGCGCGGCGCCTGGGCGCGAAGTTTGCCGGGCAGGATCGCCGTGGCGGCTGAAAACCCCGCCGTGGCGAGCAAATTCCTCCGGGAAATTCTGAAATGCCGCACCCGCCGCTCCTCACGTCGTCTTCTTCGGTAGTTATCATTCCGCCCGCCTGGGCGAGCCAAATCATTGAGAAACGCTTAATGGAAAATGACCGCCGCATTTAGCCTCAAACCATTTGAGAACCGCTTTACGGCGCAATTTAGCTGACCATCATATTGATGTGTCAGGGGCCGTGCCGGGCGCATTTCCATTAAGCGTT
>SCRB01000581.1 GCA_004299545.1 Rhizobiaceae bacterium | reverse complement strand
CGTTCATCAGGACATTCCGGTCGGGGCTGCCGGCGATCGGCACGATGGCGGAGGGAACGAAGAGAAGCGCCGTTTCCATCCCGGAGAGCCATTCGTCTCCGATACGCTGCGTCATCGCTTCCTGCTGACGCCAGTCGATGGGAAGATCATCGACTGGCCTGTGCGAGGCCGGCATATCGTCGGGGACCTCGTATGTCACCATGGCGAGCGCGGGCAGGAGCGCCGGGTCTTCGACGTGGACAAGCTTTTCCAGGACGCAGAGCGATGGCGACGTCGCCGCATAGGTCACGGCATGCCCGGCCGTATTCCAGCGGCCGTCGAGCAGCAGGCCGTACCCGCCGTCCGTCGCACGGGCATATCGAAGGCCTGAGAGCCGCCACAGAAGCATTTGTCACTACGGGCCTACGCCGCAGCGCCCCAGGCGATCTTCCCCAGAATGGATTCTACGACGCGTGCGCCCGCCTCGGTCTGCGCCACGCTCAACGGCGCCTCGCCGCCCAATTCGCCGAGTTCCTTGCGCAGCCACCGGTTGGCCTTTGCCGTGTCCCCGAAAGTCTCTTCCGCCAGCGCCTGGATGCGCACCAGCCGCACGGCCCGGTCCGATTCCTCCACAGTCAGCGGCTGGTTCCTCTCGGCCCGGTGACGACGGGTACGCTGCGGAATGACGAAGCGCTCGATCTCCTGTTCGCTGAGGCCAGCGCGCGCCAACCCCTTCAGCGCGGCCAGTGGCAGCCGGCGCCGGACGGCCATGGCGAGGTCCGCCTGCGAACGGATATCCGCGCCCAATACACCCGGTCCGCCGAGCTTGCGCGAGACTTCTTCGATAACGGCAATGGCAACGGTCATAAGGCGCTCCGGCAATCTGCCTCTAAATTTAAGGCATCTGGCCGGAAATGCAACTGCGAGCGCTTCCGAATTTCAGAATCAAGCCCGTCTTCGGTCGCGGCAATGCCGCTCGATCACACGCGCGTCAATCCGCTGACAGGCTTGCTGCTGATCGCGGCGCCAAAAAGGCTGTGTCCCAGCCGGTCTCCGTCGAGGCCGAGCGCCTCCGCCGCCGCGCCGGCGATCAACGCGTCGAGCGCCATGGTCGGCCTGAGATCTCGGTCCTGATAGAGTTTCGAGCCTGCCAGTCCCGGCCAATCGGTCAGGACACGCCCACCCTTGACCGCGCCGCCGATCAGCATCGCCATCGACGCGGTGCCGTGATCGGTCCCGCCGGTGCCGTTGACGGCGGCTGTGCGGCCGAACTCGGTGGCAACCAATATCGTCGTTCTGTTCCAGACCGGTCCCATCGCGTCGCGCATGGCGGCGATCATTGTGTCGAGCGCCTTCAACTGCGCGGCAAGGCGTGGCGCCTGGGCAAAATGGGTGTCCCACCCCTCGGTTTCGATCATGGCGATACGCGGGCCGTTGTCGCGCGACAGGAACTTTGCCGCCAGCCGGCCGAGGCCGGCTGGGTCCTGCCTGGCATTCGTGCCTTCGGCAAGCGCCTTCGCCTGAACAGCCTCAGTCCACAGCGGATGGAGTTGCGGATCCTTGTCGTAGAGCATGCCGACGCGCGCCAGAAGATCGTCGGTCGCATCCGGCAAAGAGGAGGGCGCATAGGAGGTGACGGGCATCGGGCCGCGCAGCGCCATCGGCACGGTCGGAGCCAGCGCGATCGCCTCGTCCTTCTCGTGCGGCATCATTGAGACGAGGCGATTCAGCCAGCCGTCCCTGACCTGATAGGGTTGCATGCCGCCGGTCTCGAGTACGTTCTGGCCGTCGAAATGGGAACGTTCGCGATAGGGCGAGGCGACGGCATGGACGAAAAGCGCTTCCCCGCCCGTATACATCTTGCCAAGTTCGATAAGTGAAGGATGCAGCGCGAACATCCCGTCGAGCTTGATCGACCGGGCGGCCTCGCCGGCGATGGCGCCGCGCAATCCCTGATAGGCGGGATCGCCATAGGGGCGGACGATGTCGAGCCCGTCGGCCGCGCCGCGCTGGATGATGAAAACGAAGCGGCGATCGGTGTCGACGGAGGCAAGTGCCATATGCGAGCTGACCCACATGGCGCCGGCCCCAAGCGCGGCGACCGACAGGAACTGGCGGCGGTGTATCTTCATGACTTATCTCCTGAGGAAATCGGGCGAAACCATGAGCAGGGCGAGCGCGCTGATCGGGCTTTCGGCGCGGGCCACCTGTTCGGCCGTCGACGAGGCCAGCGATCCGGGCATCAGCACCGGCCCGATCTTACGGGCGTCGAGCCTGTCGGCGACTGGCGCGACGAGACGGGGCGCGATATCGACGCGCCTGAGCAAGGCATCGGGCGCGGCCCAGCTTGCGGCGATGTCGTCCCAGCCGGCCGGCGCGCGCGGGCGCCAGACGGGCTGGCCGAGCTGGTTCATGATCCCGGCGACGTTCATGCGGCCGACATCAGGGCGGCCCGTGCCGCGCATCACGGATATGGTCCATTCC
>SCRB01000580.1 GCA_004299545.1 Rhizobiaceae bacterium | reverse complement strand
CGTCACCATGCTGTGCGATTATGGCAATCGCTATCAGTCGAAGCTTTTCAATCCCGCCTTCCTGCGCTCCAAAGGCTTGCCCGTTCCCGAATGGATGGAGAAGAAGACGGAGATCGAAATCCCTTACGAGCAGGTCGCCTGATGGCTTTCGTCACCGAGGCGGTCTTCCGTGACGATGCCTACCGCGCTCTTGCCAAGGGCCGCGTCGTCGCGTTGAACGACCGGGGCGGCATCCTGCTCGACCGGACGATCTTCTATGCCACTTCCGGTGGCCAACCGGGCGATACGGGCTATCTCACTCGCGAGGACGGAACGCAGATCCCGGTGGAAGCGACCGTCACCGGTGAAACCAAGGACGAGATTATCCACCTGCCGGCGTCCGGCCATCAGTTACCGGGAGTGGGCGAGCAATTGTCTCTGACGATCGACTGGCCGCGTCGCCTGAAACTGATGCGCATGCACACGGCCTGCCACCTGCTGACGGTGGTGTGTCCCTATCCGATCACAGGCGCGGCAGTCGGCGAGGACGAATCGCGTGTCGATTTCGACATTCCCGATGTGACTTTCTCCAAAGAGGAGGTGACGGAACGGTTGGTGGAGCTCGTGAAGGCCAGCCATCCTGTCTTCACGCGCTGGATCACCGACGAGGCGCTCGCCGCCAATCCCGGCCTGGTGAAATCGAAGCACGTTCGTCCGCCTTCTGGGACCGGGCGCATCCGGCTTGTCTGCATCGGCGAAGGCGAGGCGGTCGACAGCCAGCCTTGCGGCGGAACGCATGTGAAATCGACGTCCGAGGTCGGCGAGATCCATATCGGCAAGATCGAGAAGAAGGGCCGCGAAAACAGGCGCTTCCGTATCCGCTTCGGTTCCCTTCCGGCCTGAGGCCGTGATAGGAAAGATCCCGGTTTTCACCTTCGGGATAAAGTGATGTCCGAGACAAGCCCCTTCTTCGTCACCGCCGACTGGCTGCAGGAAAGGCTTGAGCAGCCCGGCCTCTCCATCGTGGACGCGTCCTGGTATCTGCCGGCGCAGAAGCGCGATGCACGCGCCGAATACGATGCCGGCCATATCCCCGGCGCTGTCTTCTTCGATCACGAGCGGGTAGTGGATCCCGACTCGAAACTCGTCCATGCCCTGCCGCCGCCGAAGGTCTTTGCCCGCTTCGCCGGCTCGATGGGCATTTCCGCCGATGACACAATCGTCGTTTATGATGGGCCGGGTGCCTTCACGGCGCCGCGCGTCTGGTGGCTGTTCCGCGTCATGGGAGCGAAGGACGTCTTCATCCTTGAAGGCGGCGGCGATGGCTGGAAGGCGGCCGCCAGGCCGGTAACGGCGGAGCCGACCAAGGTGGCCCCGAATGTCTTCGACGCGCGTTTCGACGCCACCCGCGTCGCCTCCTTCGACGACATGATGCGGATCGTGAAAACGGGCGAGCGACAGATCGCGGACGCACGGCCGGCCGGCCGTTTCACTGCCGCCGATCCGGAACCGCGGCCGGGGATGCGCGGCGGCCATATGCCTGGCGCCCACAGCGTTCCCGCCACCTCCCTGGTGGAGAACGGAAGGCTTTTGCCGCCAGCGGCGTTGAAGGAGAAATTCGCCGAAGCCGGCGTCGACCTGTCGAAGCCGGTCGTCACCTCGTGCGGTTCGGGGATAACGGCGGCGGTGATCACGCTGGCGCTCGAAACGCTGGGACACCGGGACAACAAGCTCTATGACGGCTCCTGGTCCGAATGGGGCGGGCGCAGCGACACGCCGATCGTCACAGGCCCCCCGGCGAACCGTAAGAATTGACCTTGGCTCGAAAGCCGAAGCTGCTCAAGGCGCGTATCACGCATCTGGAAATGCACGCGCTGCCGGCGCACCGCGTCCCGTTGCCGCTCGGACCGCGCGTCGCGCTAATGCAGGTGAAGACCATACCGGTCAGCTTCTATCGCTATCTTTACGAGCAGGTCGGCCGGGCGCATCACTGGGCGCTTCGGCGGATGAACAGCGATGCAGAG
Source organism: Rhizobiaceae bacterium (assembly GCA_004299545.1). Taxonomy (GTDB): domain Bacteria; phylum Pseudomonadota; class Alphaproteobacteria; order Rhizobiales; family Rhizobiaceae; genus Mesorhizobium_L. Next base: position 2,544 of record SCRB01000580.1, on the reverse strand, counting down.
TTACGGGACATCCTGGATTCTCCGTCGACGGAGATCGTGGTCCTTTATGTCGAGGGAGCGCCGGCGGGCTTTTTCGAACTCAATCTTGCCGACCTTCCGGCCTCGGCCGAGATCCTCTATTTTGGCCTGACGCACGATTTCCAGGGCAGGGGGCTTGCGCGCTTTTTCCTCTCCGAGGCGATCTTCGCGGCATGGGCGCGCAACCCGAAGAAGGTGATTATCCAGACGAACACGCTCGATAGCCCGCTGGCGCTGCGGCTTTACCAGAAAATGGGCTTTTCACCCGTCGCCTGGTCTGAAGAAGAGGTTGCGCCCTGGTTGTAGGGGTGGGGAAGCCGGTGTCCGACTTCCCCGATCATGCGTTTACGACTGGCTCGTCTCAGGCGCCGGGTGCATGAAACCGGCGACCACGCCGCTCAAACTGGTGCCGGTCATGATCAGCGTTCCGCCGAGGCCAAGCAGCGCCACCAGGCTGAGCGCGACTGGATTCCCGACGCTACCGATGATCGCCAGGATGCCGAGCACGATCGCGCCAAGGCCTGCGACGGCCTGAATGCCGGCCGATCCGGTGGCCATTTCCGCTGCCAACATCTCGCTGCCCGTATAGGTTTGGGGCTGCGCATTGCGCATCGAGGCCATTCTCATTTCGTGCATGCCGAGGACTGCATTGCTGCTCAGCACCATCGCCGCGCCGAAGGCGATGACCGCGACGGCGCTCAAGATCACCGAAGACATGCCGAGAAGCGCGAGGATGCCGAGAACGATGCCGGTGGCACCGGCGATGAAGACGGACGACAAGGTGCCGCCGCTGAACGGATGGTCCATGCTGCCCGTTGCCGTCCCGGTCGGAAAGATAAGCCGGGCATATTCGGAGAGCATCGTTCCGCCCTGAATGAGAAGCGATGCCGCGAAAATGATCGTGACGACGGAAAGCAGCATGGTGGCGTGCATGCCGGTCAGCCCGATGATTGCCAGGATCACCGTCGCGATCCCGCCGGCGGCATCGATAAAGCCGCCATAGCTCCTGTGCTCGGTGACCATTATTTCAGAATGTGTCATGCTCATAACGAGCCTCCTTCCGGTTGGAAGGCCGGAGGGACAAGAATGGCACGCTGGTCTTCCTGCGCTCCAGCCTTCGCCAGTGGGTCATTCACCGCAATTGCGGTGCTGATGGAATGGAGCGCTTCCCGCCTGTCTTGAGACTTCTCGGACTGCATTGGATCAAGCGATCCTGCCCACAAGCCAAAGAGCGAAACGCGCCGCCTTCCTGAAAGTTCCATGTCGGATTGTCGCAGCGCTGTCGCATGGCCGTCACATCGGCCCTATATGAAGGACACGCCGATAGAGTGCGGCTGACCGCGGATGTACCGGCGGCGTGCTCTCGGCAGGGAAGCGGGGTTTAAGGCCCCGCTTTTTTGTTGCCTTCATGAACAAAACGCCCGCCGTTGCAACGGCGGGCGAGGCGGGAGGATTCCCGGATGCCCTGTCAGGCGGCAAGCACCGTCTTTGGCTCCGTCATCTCGTAGCCGAGCGATTCGGCGACAGCGCGATTGGTGATCTTGCCCCTGTGGACGTTGAGGCCGTTCCTCAGATGGGCGTCGTCGACGATCGCCTTCAATCCCTTGTCGGCAAGTTGCAGACCATAATGCAGCGTCGCGTTGTTGAGCGCATGCGCGGATGTCACCGGCACGGCGCCCGGCATGTTGGCGACGCAGTAGTGGATCACGCCATCGACCACATAGGTCGGGTCGGCATGGGTCGTGGCGTGCGAGGTCTCGAAACAGCCGCCCTGATCGATTGCGACATCGACGAGGACCGCGCCCTTCTTCATGCCCGACAGCATTTCGCGAGTGACGAGCTTCGGCGCCGCGGCACCGGGGATGAGGACCGCCCCTATGACGATATCAGCCGAAAAGCATTCCTCTTCCAGCGCCTCGACCGTCGAATAACGCGTGTGGACGCGGCCGTTGAAGATGTCGTCGAGCTGGCGCAGGCGCGGGATGGAACGGTCGATGATGGTCACGTCGGCGCCGAGGCCGGCGGCCATTTTCGCCGCATGGAGGCCGACGACGCCGCCACCGACAACCGTGACCTTGCCCGGCAGGACGCCCGGCACGCCGCCGAGAAGGATGCCGCGGCCGCCATTGGGTTTCTGCAGAGCCGTCGCACCCGCCTGTATGGAAAGGCGTCCAGCGACCTCGGACATCGGCGCCAGAAGCGGCAGGCCGCCGTGATCGTCGGTAACGGTCTCGTAGGCGACCGCCGTGACGCCTGAGGCAAGCAGCCCTTTTGTCTGGTCCGGATCGGGCGCGAGGTGGAGATAGGTGTAGAGGATCTGGCCTTCACGCAGCTGCGCCCATTCCTTCGGTTGCGGCTCCTTGACCTTCACCACCATGTCGGATTTGGAAAACACCTCTTCCGGCGTTCTGGCGATTTTCGCGCCGGCAGCCTGATAGGCACCGTCATCCGCGCCGATCCCTGCGCCAGCGCCGGTTTCCACCAGCACCTCATGGCCGTGTGCCGCATATTCGCGCGCCGTTCCGG
>SCRB01000579.1 GCA_004299545.1 Rhizobiaceae bacterium | reverse complement strand
TCGCGGCCTCGGCAAAGGCGGCAAGGGCGCCGAAAAGCGGATGACGCGACTCAAGCCATTTCGCCACCAGGAACAGCATGAAACAGAGAGCCAACGCGCCGGTTGCGACGGCACGCGTGCGGCGAAGAGCGGCCAGTTTCCGTTCGTCGTCCGGCAATGACACACGTTTCGACATGGCGGCAGGAATCGGCATGGAAGGGCCCGCCCTTTGTGAAAGAATCATGGCTTTTGCCGGATGATATAGGGTCGATCGACCTTACCGCGACCGATCTCCGCCATCGCCGGCATCGGAACGCCAGCGCCGCCGCACGGCCTGAGCGAGATCGGCAAGGACTCCGAAGAGACCCACGGCGCTGTCCGCCGTACCCTGCCGGGCTGCGCCGGAAATATCGATCACGCCGACGGTCTCCACATGCTGGAAGGAAAGCTTCGCATTGAACTTGCGCGCCAGCGCCTTCATCGCCTCGTTGCCGGAATGGGTCGTGACGCTCAGTTGCGTATAGCCGAGATGCCGGGCCAGCGTGACCAGATGGCCGAAGAGCAGGCTTCCCATGCCCTTGTGCTGAAAATCCTTTTCAACGCTGAAAGCGATCTCGCCCTCGCCCCCCGCCTCGCCTTCCAGATGATGCAGTTCGGCAGCGGCATGGACCGTTCCCTCCTCCATATAGGCGAAAACGACAGTCTTGCCGGTGAAGCAGCGTGCGGCATAGGTCTTGACGAAGCCATCGTCGGTGACGCCGTTGAAACGGTCGCGGCGGCTGGCAGCATCGAGCCGCAGCAAATGGTCCGCAAACACCTGTTGGTCTGCGGGCGCGAGCACGCGAATGATTCCGGGCAGATCGTTTCCGGCGGAAACCGCCCGCTTCGACACGTTCTTTTCTCCTGACGCCCGCAAATATGCGCCAGTCTAGGGTCGGCGCCTAGGCCGTGGCAATATAGGTCTTGATCTCCTCGGCTTCGCGCACCGCATCCTCGATGCGGCGCTTCACGACATCGCCGATCGAGATGATCCCGACCAGCCGGCCGTCCCTTTCCACCGGAAGATGGCGGAAGCGGCTCAGCGTCATGATCTCCATGACTTCCTCGACCGTCTTTGCTTCGCTGCAGACACTCACCCGCGACGTCATCGTATCGGAAACCGAGCGTTGCAACGCGGCGACACCGCTCTCGGCCAGGGCACGCACCACGTCACGCTCGGAAAGGATACCGGCGACGCCACCATCGGGTTCCGTTACCACCACCGCACCGATACGATGCCGATCGAGCAACGCGATGGCGTCGGCGAGGCTCTCTTCCGGCCGGATCGTTATGACATCACGGCCCTTCGCATCCAGGATCGATCTTACCGTCATTGCGTCCTCCTTGCAGACATCTCCCCAAACGTCCCCAAGCCGCGCGCGTTCCCTCATGGTGCACTCAGGGCCTATCCTTTTCAAGAGGGCTGCCTTCGAGCGGATCATCGGAGTCGGCGCGGTCCGAGGGGAACAGCGGATAGGTCGGCGGGACGAAAAAGGCGGTGCAGAAAAACCCCGCAAGAAAGCCGCCAATATGCGCCTGCCAGGCGATGGGGCCATCGATTCCCGGTGAAATCCATCCCATTCCCGCAACGAGATTGATGACGAACCAAGCGGCGAGGAAGGTGACCACGGCACGCGACATGAACGCCTGGCCGACCGACAGCATCGGGCCGGCGAAAGCCGGCCTGCCGTCCAGCCTTCCGATGCGGAAGCCGAATCGCGACGCTGCCCCCATCATCCCGGATATCGCGCCGGAAGCGCCGACCACCGGAACATTGCCCGTCATGTGGGCCAGGAAATGAAAAAGGGCGGCGGCCAGCGCCGTGAAGATCCAGAAGCCCATGAACCGTGACGCACCCATCCGGTTCGCCAAGGGCGAGCCGAAAGCCGCCAGCCAGATCATGTTGACGAGGAGGTGGGTCCAGCCGCCATGCAGGAAGGCATAAGTGACGGGGCTTATGAACGCATAGAAATCAAGTGCATAAGGCCCCGTGTAGCGAATCGGGATGAAGGCGCAGTCGATCATGAACGCCATGTCCTGATGCGGGTCGAGAACATAGAGCCTGAAAAGCTGCACCGCGGTGCATATTCCGATCAGGATGAGAATCACGCCGGGAAGATTGAAGACGGGTTCGCGATGCCTTTCAGGCAAATCACTGTCTTCGGGATATTCGGGCGCCTCGTCGTCGCCCCGTCTCACGGCGTCGTCCACACTGGAGCCTTTCGTGGCTGGATGGTTGCAGGAGACATAGGGCAATGCTCGCCGCATCGCAAAAAAGAAGCCGTCCAGGTCAAACCTGAACGGCTGGTCGAGTCCCCTGTATAACCCCGAATTCCTGACCGGAAGTCCGGAAAAGGCGTTGTTTGACGGTCGCCTTCAAGACATGTCCCTTCCCTCCCACACGCGCATTTTCGATGCAAACGAAACCCTTTGTTAACCTTAATAAATCGCAACCGTGAACAAGTCGGATTGAAGCTGGCACGAATCCTGCTCCGTACGGCATGAAGGGAATGCCGAACTAACCTTCTGTTCACCAATGGGACAGAAGCGAAGGAATTGCGGAGCGGGACAGCATGAAACACAGCGGATCGGTCGATCTGTTCCAATATTGGGACAGGCTGCGTGCAGGACGCACGGCACCGCGCCGGACGGAGATAGAACCCGCCGACATCAAGTCCTTGCTCGCCGACACTTTCATTCTGGAACAGGATTCCAGGGGCGAAGCCGTCTTCCGCCTTGCC
>SCRB01000005.1 GCA_004299545.1 Rhizobiaceae bacterium | reverse complement strand
TGCTCTTCGTCGTGCTCTACACCAATGGCGGCATCGAGGCGCTCATCGGGCGCTTCGTGGGGAGACGCGCATGAGCGGCCCGATCCTCGGCGTCAGCGGCCTCACCAAGCGCTTTGGCGGTTTTGTCGCGACCGACAACGTCACCATGGATGTTCGTCCAGGCGAGGTGCATGCGCTGATCGGCCCGAATGGCGCCGGCAAGACCACGCTGATCGCGCAACTGGTGGGCGAACTGAGGCAGGACGCGGGAGCGATCACGCTCGAAGGGCGCGACATCGGCACCTTGCCGACGGCGACGCGCATCGGCCTCGGCCTTGCGCGCACCTTCCAGATCACCTGCCTCCTGCCGGAATATACGGTGCTCGACAATGTCGCCGTCGCCGTCCAGATCCGGCAAGGCCACAGTTTCCGCTTCTGGGGCGATGCCCGTCGGGAAATGCCTCTGCGCCAGGCGGCCCTCGGCTTTCTCGGCAATATCGGGCTGGCGGCGCGCGCCGATGAGCGTGTCGCGAACCTGTCCCACGGCGAACAGAAGGAACTAGAACTCGCCGTGGCGCTCGCCACCAAGCCCCGGCTTCTGCTGCTCGACGAGCCGATGGCGGGGCTCGGCCACGCGGAAAGCCGGCGCATGGTCGATCTCCTGACCGGCCTCAAGCACCGTGTCGGCATGTTGCTGGTCGAGCACGACATGGATGCCGTCTTCGCCTTGGCCGATCGCATCTCGGTCCTTGTCTACGGGCGGATCATCGCGTCGGGAACGGCGGAGGAAATCCGCGACAACCCGGAAGTGCGCGCCGCCTATCTGGGCGAAGGGGACGAGCTATGCTGAGCGTCAGCGGCCTGCAATCCGCCTACGGACCGAGCCAGGTCCTGTTCGACGTCGAACTTCGCGTCGGCGAAGGCGAGGTTGTGACGCTGCTCGGCCGCAACGGCATGGGCAAGACGACGACCGTGCGCTCCATCATGGGCATGCTGCGGCCGAGCGCCGGCACAGTCAGCTTCATCGGCCGCGACGTGTTCGGTGCGGCACCCGAGGCCGTGGCGCGGCTTGGCGTCGGACTGGTGCCGGAGGGTCGCCAGACCTTTCCGACGCTTACCGTGCGGGAGAACCTCGTCGCCACAGCGGCTAACCGCCTGCGGCGCGCCAATCCGTGGACGCTCGATCGCGTCTATGCGCTGTTCCCCCGCCTGCGCGAGCGCGCCAGCCAGCTGGCGGCGACGCTATCGGGGGGCGAGCAGCAGATGCTGGCTGTCGGCCGGGCGCTGATGACCAATCCGAAGCTACTTATTCTCGACGAAGCGACGGAAGGGCTGGCGCCGGTCATCCGCGCCGAGATCTGGCGCTGCATCGAAGCATTGAAGGCCGAAGGCCAGTCGATCCTGTTGATCGACAAGAACATCCATGTCCTGAAACGCCTCGCCGACCGCCACTATATCCTGGAAAAGGGCCGCACGGTCTGGGCGGGCTCCAGCGCCGATCTCACCGAAAACGCCGATCTGGTGCATCGCCATGTCGGCATCTGAACGCGTCCGGGGCCGCATGGCGCTGCCGCGCCCAAATCTAACGACCCACACGGCCCAGCCGTCGCGGAAAATGGAGACTTTCATGACGCGATCCTATCCCGACCTCATGCTTTATATCGACGGCGCCTGGCGCAAGGCCGCGGAGACGCTGCCTATCCTCAATCCAGTCGATGAAGCGGTCATCGGTGCCCTGCCGGTCGCCTCGCGCGCCGATCTGGACGATGCGCTTGCCGCCGCAGACAAGGGCTTCAGGATGTGGAGCCGGACGGCGCCGGCGAAGCGTGCCGCAATCATCCTGAAGGCGGCCCAGCTGATGCGCGAGCGCATCGACGAGATCGCCCATTCGATTACGCTGGAGCACGGCAAGCCCTTTTCCCAGGCGCGGCTCGAAGTCATCCGTGGTTGCGAATTCTTCGAATGGGACGCCGCCGAGGGCCAGCGCACCTATGGGAGGGTCGTTCCGAGCGGCCCGGGCATACGCTACATCGTTCGCCACCAGCCGGCCGGCACGGTCGCGGCCTTCTCGCCCTGGAATTTCCCGATGAGCCAGCCGGCGCGCAAGATCGCCGGCGCGCTCGCTTCCGGTTGCTCGATCATCATCAAG
>SCRB01000578.1 GCA_004299545.1 Rhizobiaceae bacterium | reverse complement strand
CGGAAGAGATGAGCGCCGAGGAGATCGCCCGCCACGACGCCGTGAAAGCCGAGTATGACAAGCTCGACGCCGAATATGCCGAGATGGAGGAAGCCGACGAAGAGATCGAGAACAGGCTCGATGAGCTTGGCGCCGAACTCGACGCGTTCAGCGATCGGCCGTATGTCTACGAACCGGCACAGAAGGCCATCGCTGGCGTGTTCGTCACGCTCGGCGTCAACGGCCAGCTTCAAGTGGAAGCCGGCTTCGTCCGTCCGGAGGACGAACCGCAGGCCGAGACGGATAGTGACGGAGAGGCCGACGGCGCGGATCCCGATACGTCCAACCAGGACGATGACGGTGCGGATGCCGTCGTCGTCAACGGCCGCTCTCTGAGCCAAACGCCCGAAGCCGAAGAGCCTGAGGATGAAGGGATCAAGCCGCTGCCCGATCGCCTCGTCTTCGACCTCACTGCTCAGAAGACGCTGGCGCTTCGCAACGCGCTGGCGAGCGACGTCGACATCGCCTTTGTCGCAGTCCTCCATGCTCTCGTGCTGCAGGTGTTCTACCGATTCGCCAAGGACAGCTGCCTCGAGATCACTCTTGTGAGCAACAGCTTCGGCCAGGTTCAAGGTCTCGCCGAAACCCAATGGGCAAAAGAGATCGCCGAGCGTCACGAGGCCTGGGACCGGGAGTTGCCGGACAGCGACAAACTCTGGGACTTCCTGCTCGGTCTCGATGAAGCAAGCCGCAAGGCGCTGTTCGCGCATTGCGCCTCGCTCTCGCTCAACGCCGTCGTCGAGCCCTGGAACAGGCGTCCCGGCGCGCTTGCCCATGCCGACGTGCTCGCGGGCACGCTCGGATTCGACTTGGTCGAGGCCGGCTGGTCGCCGACGGTGGACAATTATCTCGGGCGCGTCACCAAGGCCCGGATCGTCCAGGCAGTCCGCGAAGGACGCGGCGAGGATTCCGCGCAGCTGATCGACCACATGAAGAAGGACCTCATGGCGCGGGAGGCCGCCCGTCTTCTCGAAGGATCAAACTGGCTGCCCGAGCCGCTGCGCCTCGACGCCGCCGAAGCGGTTCCCGCCCTTGATGAGCCCGCCACCGATGATGTGACGGACGAGACAGCTTCCGAAGGCGATGCCGCCGAACTGCCGGCCTATCTCGCCGACGGAGATGTCGGTGCATCCTCCGATGAAGCGGCGACCACTGTCGTCGGCGAGGACAGCGACCACCTACAGGCCGCCGAATAGTAGGCCTTTCGCTCCACACCGGGCCCGGCGTCACCGCCGGGCCCTTCCTGCTTTCCGACATGGAGAAACCCGCAATGTCAGCCCACATCGTTTACGATTCAGCCTCTTTGGGGAGCGTCATTCGCTACTCGGATGGCGCCCCGAAACCGCCCCTTCGCTTCACGAAGAAGCTCGCCGCCTAGGAGCGCCGCAACAGCGTCGGCCGGCTGATCAGGAAGGAACCGCCGCGCGAGCGCGCGACGTACACGTCGCCTGCCTGCTTTGCATTGCATGAGGGTGATTTCGGCGAGGCCGGCACGATCGTTGTCTCGATCCGCCGCACCTATTCCGTCGAGAGCGACCTGCGTGTCGAGATTGTCTAGCGTCCCGCCATCGGCATGGTGCGCATCCTTCAGGATCTCGGCGATAGTCCGGAGCTCCTGCACCTCGCCCGGGATCGCGAAGCCGCCGAACGTTGGCTCGCTGCAACCGGTATAGCCGAGCTTATCTCGAAGAGGTCACCGCCGATGAGGTCGGCGCCGACATCGTCGAGGGCCGCACGGCCGCCTGACCGTTTCACCACTCAGAACCATCCGCCCACAGATCTGGGGTCGCTCAAGTGACCCCGGGCCTTTTTCCGTTTCATGGAGATCGACATGTTCGACTGGACAAAAAGCTGCTCCTACGACGAGCAGCAGAAGAGACGTTTTCACACGATGGCCCGTTCCCGGCTGAAGAAACTCGCCGCCGAGCTTCATCTGCCAGCCGGATCGTACGAAGTGCGTTCCAACAAGGCGGGAATCGCCGTCTCCGGC
>SCRB01000577.1 GCA_004299545.1 Rhizobiaceae bacterium | reverse complement strand
CTCGGCCATCTCTTTGCTCCTGTTCTCAAGATTGCGCTTCAACAGCCGCAATCCTTCAAAACAGAAGCGTCACCCGCAAATCGTCCCACCAAATGCCGCGTCAGCGGCTTCGTTCAATCCCAAATGATTCAATCATTCAGAAATTCGCTCTAGCGCTTCCGGCCCGCCTTCGAGGCAGCGGTCATACCAGCGATAGAAGGTCCGGCGCGCAATGCCCAATTGATCCAGCGTCTTCCTCGCCGGCAGGTGCGACTGCTCGACGATCCTGATGATCTCGAGCTTCTCGGCGGCGGGGTATCTCATGTGTCGTCGTCCCCATCCGCGATCATGGTTCACCGATCTCCCGCTCTCTCAACCATGCAGTTCGTCTGCACGTCCCGAACCAACTGCGAGACGGTCGGCCGGTTCTGCTTCAGGTAGGACGCCTTGATCGTCGTGCGGATGACCTCTTCTCGCTTCTCGTCCAGGGCACGATGACCTTCCAGCCGCCCGCGTTTGCGGTCCATCAGCGACAGAACGGTCCCGCCGGCGCGGAACAGCTTGATCAGTCGGTATGCTGTCGCCCGGCTAACAGTTCGGCCACGAGCCCTGCAACGACCGAGGCCGTTGCGCCACCGGACCGGCTCTCCAGGAAGCCGCGGATCGCATCCGCACGCCGAGACGCTTTACCCCAAAGCGTCTCGTCATTCTCGTCGGGAGATGGATCGTTCATGTCAGGCCCGCGAGAGAAATGTCACGAGCCCCATTCTCACGTTAACTGACATAATCCAAGGCAGGTTATTAATTTAAATTCCAATTTTCAAATTAAGTGTCGGCGCAAGCCGTTGAAATCGTTGGAATGCGATTCGCGCAATTAAATGGAAATTCGCAGAAGGGATACGCGATGTTTTTTCGGCTACTACCGTTTGACTTTGCATTGACCCGGATGTTGGTCACGGTTTACGAATCCATAGAATAAATACCGAGACGCGGCTAGCAGATGTCGTGGGCTTTGAATCCCCGTTGACAGGGGCCAGTGGATTGTGAAACAGTGAGAACGTTCTCAGAGAACGTTCTCACCGCACTGCGGTGGCGTATTACGGCTTGCCTTGGGAGGAGGTATGAGCTTCGAGGAGAGTACAGCGGCCGTTCAGATCTCGAAGGTCGCCAAGTCCTACGGACCGACCGTTGCGCTCGATTCCGTATCTATCGATCTCCGTCCGGGTGAAGTGCACGCGCTGCTCGGCGAGAACGGCGCCGGCAAGTCGACGCTGGTGAAAATCCTCAGCGGTGTCGTGAAAGCGGACGGCGGGTCGATGTCGATCTCCGGCAGGCATTACGCGCCGCATGACATCATCGATGCGCGGTCCCAGGGTGTCGCGACGGCCTTTCAGGAACTGAGCCTGCTGCCCAACCTCAGCGTTGCCGAGAACCTGATGCTGCCGAAAATGCCGGCGGGCGTGCTCGGCCTTGCATCGCGTCGAAACACCACCGCCGCGGCGCGGGCGATCCTTGAAGAATACGACCTGGCCCAATTCGATCCTGACACGCCGGTCGGCGTGCTGTCGCTGTCGGACCGCCAGCGCCTGGAGATCGCGCGCGCTTTCACGCACGCTTCGAAATTGCTGATCTTGGACGAACCTACCGCGGCGCTTGCCGACGTCGAATGGCTTTTCCGTCTCGTACGGCGCCAGAAGACACGGGACACGGCGATCCTCTACATCTCGCATCGCCTCGGGGAAGTGCGATCGCTCTGCTCGCGCGCCACCATCCTCCGTAACGGCAAGAGCATCGGAACGGTGGCGCTCTCGGGCGCCTCCGACGAGAACATCTTCGAGATGATGGTGGGCCGCAGCGCGCGCCAGCCGGTCGCTTCGCACCCGTCCAGGGACGATCACGCAGCGAAGGCCCTGGAGGTGAGCGGCCTTTCGAGCGGTATTCTTCGCGACGTGTCCTTCGACGTGAAGCGCGGTGAAATCGTCGGGATCGCCGCGCTTGAAGGCCAGGGGCAACGTGATCTTTTCAGGGCGCTGATCGGGCTATCCAGGACGAAGTCGGGAAAGGTGAGCGTCGATGGCGTTCAAGCCCGGATCAGCGGTCCCGGCCCGGCTCTCAAGATCGGGCAGGGCATCGCCTATCTGCCGGAGGACCGCAAATCCGAGGGTATACTCGCCGGCCTGTCAACCGCCAGCAACGTGGTCCTGCCGATCATGTCGCGCATCGCGCGGTGCGGCATCGTCTGGCCGACCCGCGAGCGGAGCACCGCGAGGGCGACCGCCGAAACCGTCGATCTCCAGCAGCGCTATCTCAATTTCAAGATCGATGAGCTCTCCGGCGGCAATCAGCAGAAGGCGCTGCTGGCTCGCGTCATCATGACGGGAGCGCGCACGCTCTTGCTTTTCGATCCGACGCGCGGCGTCGACGTCGGCACGAAGCAGTCGATCTACGAGGCCATCCGGACCTTTGCGGCCGAGGGCGGGTCCGTCCTTTTCTATTCCTCCGAATTGCCTGAACTCGTCCATCTCGCGCAGCGGTGCATCGTATTGTACGGCGGCCGCATTTTTGCGGAATATGCCGAAGACGCGATCGACGAGCAAACCCTGGTCAGTGCGCTGATCGGCCACGCCCACGGAAACAAAGGCGGGGTCGCGGCATGAGCGCGGCTTCCGACTCGCTGGCGGTTCGCCCGCCGCGGCGGCGGCAATCGCCCTTGTTGCGCGCGATCGTAAGCGGCACCGGCATTGTCGCCCTGATTTACATTATCCTTTATGCACTCTATGCGTTCTGGCAGCCCTCCGCGCTTTCCGTCTTCACATTCACGGATCTGGTCAACAATTCGACCCCACTCGCGCTGGCGGCAGCCGGCGAGACGTTCGTCGTCATAAGCCGGGGATTCGATTTGTCGGTTGCGGGCGTCGTTTCGCTGACCAACGTCGTTATGGCCGTCTATCCGCTGCAGGGAGCAGGCGGTGCCCTGGCCAGCCTGCTAATCTGCTGCGTGATCGGCGGCGTTGTCGGCGCCGTGAACGGCATCCTCGTCGCGCGGCTCGGCTTGCAGACGATCGCGGCAACGCTCGGCACGATGATTGTATGCCAGGGCCTGGCCCTTGTGATCCTGGACGCGCCGGGCGGCATGGTCGCCGATTTCGTCACCTACAAGCTGACGGATACCTTGTTCGGCGTCGTCCCCGTCGCCGGCCTGTTCCTCCTCCTCGTCGTCATCCTGTGGCTTGCCTTTCGCCGCACCGATACCGGCATCGGTCTCTATGCGATCGGCGCGGACGAGCAGTCCGCCCGCTTTTCCGGTGTGGCCGCTTCCCGGGTGCGTATCGTCGCCTTCATCGCCGCCGGTATGCTTTACGGGGTGGCGGGCTTCATGCTGAGCGCCCAGACCGCGACCGGCAATCCGACGGCGGGGACGCCGTTCCTGATGCTGACCTTCGCTGCGGTCGCTCTTGGCGGGACCTCCCTGAGCGGCGGGCGCGGCAGCCTGATCGGCTCGATTCTGGGAGCAGGGACGCTGATGCTGCTGCAGAAGGTCCTGTTCTCGGGTGGTGTTTCGTCCTTCTACACCGGGATTTTCCAAGGCTTCGTGCTCGTGCTCGCGATCGTTTTCGGGAATGCCGTCGGGTGGCTGCTCAAGAAGGAAGAACGGCAATGAACGCGCACAGGGATATCATGACTGGTCTCGATGCTACCGCCGACGAACGTGGCAGCCAGAAGATCGATCATGATGTCGTAAGCGCCCTTCTCGTGTTCGGATTGAGTATTGCCTTGATCCTGTGCTCGCGCTTCATCAGCCCGGCGCTTGGTTCATGGGACCAGGTCCTGACGGTCCTAACCCTCGCCTCGTTCCTTGTCGTTCTCTCGTTTGGACAGGGATTGGTCATCCTGATC
>SCRB01000061.1 GCA_004299545.1 Rhizobiaceae bacterium | reverse complement strand
AACGAGAGCATCGCCTATGCGAATGCGCGCAAGCCCTTCGGCAAACCGCTCTCGCGCAATCAGGCGATCCAATGGCCGCTGGTAGAACTCCAAACCGAATGCGAGATGGTGCGCTGGCTGATCTATCGCACGGCGTGGGAGATGGACCGCATGACGGGGCCGGAAATCCAGCTCCATCTCTCCGACAAGGTCTCGATGTGCAATTACCGCGCGAACCGGCTCGTCTGCAACGCGGCAGACCAAGCGATGCAGGTGCATGGCGGCATGGGTTATTCGCGACACAAGCCGTTCGAGCACATCTACCGCCACCACCGCCGCTACCGCATCACCGAAGGCTCGGAGGAAATCCAGATGCGGAATGTGGCCGGGCACATGTTCGGGTTTATCGGAAGACAGGGATCGGGTATCGGGGATCAGGCAAGAAAGAATTCCGATAGCTGATGCCCGATCCCTGGAACATCGCCCATCGCGGCGGCGCGGGCCTGAGGCCCGAGAACACGCTGGCCGCGTTCCGTCATGCCGTGGCGATAGGCGCAGACGGCGCTGAGCTCGACGTGCAACTCTCCAGAGACGGTGAAGTGATCGTGTTTCACGATTATCGCCTCAAGCCGGAAATCTGCCGTCTGAACGGCCGCTGGATCGGAAGGTCCACGCCGCGTATCAAGGACCTGACACTTGCCGAATTGCAGAGCTACGACATCGGCCGCGCCGGCCCGGCGAGCGACTACGCGCGCGCGCATCCCGACGCCGCACCATGCGACGGCGAGCGGATTCCAACATTGAATGACGTGATCGAAGTGGCAAAGACGGCCACAAAGCCGTTCAAGCTGTTCGTCGAACTGAAGACATCGTTCTCGGACCGGCAGGTCTCAGCAGACCCGGAGGCGTTGGCCGAAGCGACGCTCGCAGTTCTGAAGCGGCACGATTATCTGGCGCATGCAATTCTTGTCGGCTTCGACTGGCCGGGGTTGCTGCACGCGAAGAAAATCGCGCCGGACGCCGAATGCTGGTTCACGACGCTGCCGCAAAGCTGGTTTCGCGACGGCACGCCGCCCGCGGAAGACGATCCGCCGCCGCCAAGCCATTTGGCGGCGCTGCGCCACTGGGCGAAGACCGGCACCTCGCCATGGGCGGGCGGATACGACGCCGTGAATTATGAAGGCTCGATCCTGAGGGCGATTGCTGCTGCGGGCGGCGAGGGCTGGTTTCCGTTCTATCGCGACGCCACAGCCGAGGCGGTCGCCGAGGCGCGCGCGCTGGGCCTGAAAGTGGGCGCCTGGACGGTGGACGATGCGGCGGACATGCGCTCTCTCATCGCACGCGGCCTCGACGTAATCTGTACCGACAGGCCGGATGTGCTGGCGGCGGCCCTGCGCAGCCGCTGATCGTCAGAAGTTCATCGCAAACTGCACACTCACGCCGTCCGGCGAGGCGCCGGCGGAGAATTGATAGCTGTCATAGCGCCGATGGTAGCGCGAGACGACGATGTAATTCATGCCGATGGCAATCGCGTCGCTCGCTGCGACATCGTACCAATGGTGCTTTCTCGCTTGCACACGCGAATAACCGACGAGCAGCCCGAGACCGAACGCCGGCACGCCGTATTGCCAGCCATAGCGATGCCACAGATAGGCGGAGGCAGCTTGTGCGCTGGCGGCCGAAGCCGACGGGAAGGACTTGAAATCCGAACCGTCCGGCCGGCGTT
>SCRB01000576.1 GCA_004299545.1 Rhizobiaceae bacterium | reverse complement strand
GTGGTTCAAGCCTCGCCTGGCGACGTGTCGCAACCTTCATTCATCTGCCAGCCATCTCGAAAAGGGCAACCATCCAGCAGATGGTGCCGATCGATCCGGCTTTCCTTGAAGCCGCGCTGGAACGGGACCAAAGACAATCATGACCACGACAAGCTTCGTGCACCGTAATTCCCGCCCGCTCCGCCGCGAGGTCGCAACCCACCTTTATGCCGTGGGACAGGCCGTCAGGTTAAAGGGCAACTTCGGCACATTCCCGAAGACAGCGGAAATCTACCACATCACCGGCATGCTTCCTCCGAGGGGAGATTCCCCGCAATACCGAATCCGCAACGATCAGGAGCGCCATGAGCGGGTGACCACACAGGACAACCTCGACCCGGTACGGCCACCGTCGGAAAGCGAAAACGCAACCCTGCTCGAAAGGACGTTCGGCCATGGCCAAGGGACAAAAACGCAGTAATCGCGAGATTCGGAAACCGAAACAGGCAAAAGCGCCGACAAAGGCCGATAACCCTTTGGGCAGCCAGCTCAGGCCCGCCGCCAACACGTCGAGCGGCAAAGTCAGGAACTGGTGAGCCGTGGGGACCGAGTCCCGGCCTTTTTTGCCGGTCCGCGCCGATGACAGTCTGCAGAAAAAGGACGCCACCATGAATGCTCACGAAATCGGACAGCACGCCCCGGCAGATTCCAGGCGGGAAAGCAGGAGCGAAGCGACCTGTCATGACTCCATCGACTACCAGTATGGTCGTCGGGTCGAACGGGACGGTTCCTGGAGCATCTATCACGTCTTCACGGGAATTCCGGCGAAAATCCAGGGCCGTGCCATGACCGGCATGAGCCGTGGCCGGGCCACCGAAGGCATGCTTTCCCTCAATCGCCGCAACGAGGCGCGTCGGCGTGAGCATGATAGGTCGCTGGCCCGCCGGTTGCCCGGCCAGGAGGGCTCGGCTTGTCAGCCGTGACGCTCGACTTTCCCAACCCCAGCCGCAGTTTCGACGAAGTACGCAATGCGGTCCGCTTTATCGGCCACGACGGCATGTTCGAAGTCCGCTTCTTTATCGAAGCCGATGCGCTGGCAGGAACCGGCGCAAGCACGGGCAGGACAGAGGCAACGGAGGCGGCCTGTCTTGCCGCGTTCGATCGGGCGCGCGCCTCGATTTACGAAGTTGCCCGCAAACTCTATTCGCGTGGTCGGCAGACGAACTACGTCATAACGGTCGGCGACTTGCGTTGATGTACTGTCCTCCGGCGAAGGCCGTGGCTCGCAGCTCACATCCATCTGCCTAGCATCTCGATCTCGGTGGACAGCATCCGGGTATTGGGGGCCAGGATTGCGATCGAAGCCTCCAAGGAGAAGCCGGTACTTTGTGGCAGCCTAGCGCTGTTCGTGCGACCTGAAGTTCCTGCTCTCGATGTCGATGATGTCGCCGCAATTCTGGCATTCCAGCTGCGTGTGCGTACGAATCCAGCCGACGCGCGTCTTTGCCTGATGATGGCAGCGAGGGCATTCCACATCGATTTCGAAATCGTCCGTCTCGCGCTTCGTCATTGCAACTCCGAGGCCATTCTACGCTGCTTCAGCCTTCGTCGGCAGCGGGCTCCCGCGCTTCGTCCTGTGCCATGGACGAGGGCTTCTCTTTTGCTGCTTTCGCGGCAAGCTTCGCTTCTTTCTTGGCCGCCTTGGCCTTGTCTCGTTGACTACGCTCGTATCGATAATTCGGCTTCATCGCCATTCGAGCCCTCCGTTTGGATAGATGGTATGCTTCATCAGGCGAATGTCCGCAGAAATTGAAACGGCGGGTTCCGATCCCGCCAGCGCATGCAACTCAGCCTGCGGTTGTGAGCGGCCGTCGTCAGTAAATTTTGACCGTGCGATCGTAACTGATCCCAGCACCCTTCAGTGCGGCGAGGAATGCGACGCTCGCATCATCGGCAGCACCTTCTTCGGTGCACCACTTCATCGCGTCGGTCCAGGCCAGGCTGTCGTTTCCAGGCCAATGGTCAAACAGAAAATCCGAGGCCTGTTGCATGGATTCGATGAGAGTGAAGCCCGTCGGACCGGCGATATAGACAACCACGGGGGCCTGGAACTTTTTACAGTTCATCGCGCACCCTATGCTCGATTGCACAGAAAGGCGAGCTCGGCTCTTGCAATCCTCACCGGGCGGTCGAGCGCCATTGTCACTACGACCGTCATCGAGGCACATTGCATCTGACAATTTCGGGGCCGGAAGCGGAACGACGGCTTTTGGGAGCGACTTGGGATAAACCCGCCAAAGCCGGGCATCAGTCGCGCGATACGGACAGGCCCGCCAGCAGCGGCGCGTAGGCGGCGAGCCTGCGGGAGACGAACTCGGTGAAGAGCCGCACGCGTTTCGTCTTGCGCGTCTCGCCCTGCGTGAGAAGCCAGAGCGTTCCATGCATGGGCAGGTCTGTGCCCGGCACCCTTGCCAGCAGGGGGTCGGCATCTCCGACGAAGCACGGCAGTTTCGTCATCCCGATCCCTTGCTGCGCCGCTACGATCTGCGCCTCGGCGTCCGGGGCCCTGAACGGAACTCCCGTGGTGCTGACCTCTGCTTCGTGCGCCCAGTCCGGAATTCCATGATCGTCTATGGCGATCCACCGGATGGGATCCGCCGCGCCCGCGCGCCACGCGGCCAGTCGATCGCGAGACATGTAGATGCTGCTGTACAGCTCCGGTCCCTTCAGGCCGTGAAGATTGAGCGGCAGGGTCTTGCGGTCGGCGACGATGCGGATCGCGACGTCAGCCTCGCGGTTGGTCAGGTTCGCCACCTCGCCGGTCGTCAGGATTTCCATCTCGATGTCCTGATGCAAGCGTGCGAAGTCGGCGAGGTCCGGCATGAGCAGGTGTGTGGCGAGGAACGGCGGAAGCGTCACCCGCAAAAGCCCGCGCGCGCTCTGGTCGCGACCGAAGATACGCGTCTCCAGCGAATGCGACGACGCTTCCATCTGGTTCGCGAACTCGAGGACCTCTTCGCCCGAAGCCGTCAGGCGGTAGCCCGAAGGCAGCTTTTCGAACATCTGCGCCCCGAGGCATTCCTCCAGTTGGGCAATGCGCCGCAGCACGGTTGAGTGATTCACCTCGAGGCGCCCGGCGGCAGCCCGCACCGAGCCTCCACGCGCGACGGCAAGAAAGTAACGAACGTCGTCCCAGTCGATCATGGTGCAACCCCGCACCGCAGGGTGCGCTTTCCAAAGCCTGTATCTAACACGCCGAATGGCAACAAGGGCGGCCATTATAGCATATGTCGACTAGTATGGCCCGATTCCGGGCGATGGATAGCGATCGTCACGGCTGGCGACAGTCGCCCCGCCGGATCGATTTCGCACCACCGATATGCGCACTTCCGCACTCAACAACGGACGCCGGCGGACCCATTTCGAGGTTCTCGGGGACGGATGCTGTCCCGACACCACGAAAGGGAAAGTCATGGGAAAGCTTGAGGGTAAGGTTGCCGTCATCACGGGTGGCGCTACCGGCATCGGCCTCGCCGCGGCGAAGCGCTTCGTCGAGGAGGGTGCCTTCGTCTTCATCTTCGGTCGCCGGCAGAAAGCGCTCGACGCCGCCCTGGCCGAGCTCGGGCCAAATGCCCGCGCGGTGAAGGGCTCGGTCTCCGATGAGGCCGACCTCGACCGGCTCTACGCAACGGTGAAGGCCGAACGCGGAACCCTCGACATAGTCTTCGCCAATGCCGGGGCGGGAAGCCTGCTTCCTCTCGGCGAGATCACCGCCGAGCACATTGACGAAACCTTCGACACCAATGTGAAGGGTACGATCTTCACGGTCCAGAAGGCGCTGCCGCTGATGGGCCAGGGCGGTTCGATCATCCTGACGGGATCGAGCGCCGGCACCACCGGTGCTCCGGCATTCAGCGCCTACAGTGCGAGCAAGGCGGCAGTGCGCAACCTCGCGCGGACCTGGGCGGAGGACCTGAAGGGCACCGGCATCCGGGTAAACGTGCTGTCGCCCGGGCCGACCGCGACCGAACTCGCGAAGGAAGCGGTGGGCGAGGAAGGCATGAAGGTCTTCGCCTCGATGAACCCACTCCAGCGCATGGCCGATCCGGCGGAAATCGCAGCGGCGGCCGCCTTTCTCGCATCGTCGGACAGCAGCTTCATGACCGCCAGTGAACTCGCCGTCGACGGCGGTCTGGCACAAATCTGACGGGCCACGCCGGGAAGGCTCCAGTCAACTATTTGGAGTTCCTAGGGCTCCGTAATCGAGGAAAATAATATGAGCTACGCAATCATCGGCTTCGGCAATATCGGCCAGGCTCTGGCCAGGGCGTTTGCCCGCAACGACATAGAAGTATCCGTTGCAACCACACGTGACCCCGAAACCTTTGCATTCGCCGCAAATGCGATCGGTCCCACGATCATTCCCAAAAAATTGGCGGACGCCATCAAGGCGGACATCATCTTTTTGGCCGTCCGTTTCGAACAGCACCCGGCTGTCGCGAAAGCGCTTCCCACCTGGCAGGGGAAAACCATCGTCGATGTCACCAATGCCTACGGCGTGCCCCCCGAAGAACTGGCAGGGCAACCTTCGTCCGGGTTCCTTGCGCAGGCCTTCTCTGGTGCAAGACTGGTCAAGGGCTTCAACCATCTGGTCGCCGCGGTCCTTGCCCAGGACCCGGCCGTAAATGGTGGCAGGAGAGTCGTGTTCCTGGCGAGCGATGATGACGATGCCGCGGCGGAGATTGCTGCGCTCGCGGAAAATCTCGGTTTCGAGCCGATCCAACTTGGCGGGCTTTCGGAAGGTGGGCTGCTGGTCCAGGCGCGCGGAAACAGCTGGGGTCAATTGATCTTCAAGGACTTGGTCAAGTTCGATGGATGAATCGCGTCCGCGCCTTCCCGCGTCGCCCACAAGGAGCAGCATCATGCACGTTTTCGTCGCTGGAGGGACCGGCCATTCCGGTCCTTACATCATCTCCGAGCTCGTCGCCGCTGGCCACAAGGTCACCGCCCTGGCCCGCTCGGACGAGTCCGCGGCCAGGGTGACCGCGCTTGGCGCGAAGGCTCGGCGCGGCAGCCTCGATGATCTCGACGGGCTCAAGGCGGCCGCCGCAAGCTCCGACGGCATCATCCATGTCGCTCACAGACAGGACCTGCTTCCGTCTGGCGGCATCGACGCCGTGGCTGCGGCGGAGGTCCAGATCATGCTCGCTTACGGCGAGGCGTTGGAAGGAACCGGAAAGCCACTGGTCGTGTCGGGAAGCATTGGCTCGCCCGGTTGGGAAGGCCTGGGCCAACCAGCCTCCGAGGACGACCCGGCTCTTCCAGGCGGCGATGCGTACAAAGGGACCTTGCGGGTTCGTAACGTCGTGGAGACGACGGTAATCGGCCTGGCCGAGATGGGCGTGCGGTCCTCGGTCGTGCGAATTCCTCCCGTCATGCACAGCGGGACCGACAATGCCGGCTTCCTTCCGCTGCTGATCGGGCTCGCAAAGGAAAAGGGCGTGATGGGCTATCCGGGAGACGGCGCGAACTTGTGGCCGGCGGTCCATGCCCGCGATCTCGCCTCTTTATTCCGCCTGGCACTGGAGAAGGGGCCTGCCGGCAAAGTCTGGCACGCGGTCGGCGACGAGGGTGTCCCGTTCCGCGAGATCGCCGAGGCCATTGGCAGCCGTCTCAAGCTACCCGCCGTGCCCATTCCCGCAGACGTCCTGATGCTGCCGGGATACTTCGG
>SCRB01000575.1 GCA_004299545.1 Rhizobiaceae bacterium | reverse complement strand
GATATCTTGGGCGATCTCCGACAGATCATTATTAAGTTGATGATCACGGCCATCCAGGCAACGTAGCTGCGCCTTCGGGAGCGCCTCGCCGTAAAGATCAAGGTGCTTGATCGGTACGATGTCGTCCGCGTCGCCATGATAGAGATAAACCGCGACATCGGCGAGTGGCGCCGGCCAACCCGGTCCCGGCCTGATGTCGTCGCTGTGCCAGCCCCCATCACCGATGAATGGCGCGGCGACGAGGCAGATCGCGGCGATCCCTTTTAGAAGATAAAGCCGCTCGGCAAGAGTATGGATAAGAATCGTACCGCCAATTGAGTGCCCAACAAGAATAGCTCCGTCGCTCAGGGATGCGATTTCCTGCTCGAGCGTGGTGCTCCATGTAGCGAAGCTGGGATCGTTCTCCGTCGGCATGCGCGGATAGCGGATGATGTAGCCGCCCGACAATTTCTGCCGCAGGCTGGCTACAAGCTTGTCGTCCCATTTATCGTGGGTGCCCGCGCCGCCCCCCTGAACAAATAGTATATCTTGCCCAGCACCGACCATTCGTTCCATCTCT
The DNA here is from genome assembly GCA_004299545.1 of Rhizobiaceae bacterium. GTDB lineage: Bacteria > Pseudomonadota > Alphaproteobacteria > Rhizobiales > Rhizobiaceae > Mesorhizobium_L. The sequence continues at coordinate 8,024 of SCRB01000575.1, read as the reverse complement.
CAGCTCCGTTCTGTATGCTGCCAACGCTGGCTTATCATTTGAAGGACGAGTGATGCGCGCAACTGCCGACGCGCAGATCGATCTTTCCGGAAGTATAAAATTGGCGCCACCATGACCTCCGAAGTTGTCGTCGTCGGTCAGGAACGGGGGCCGGAACCAGACTGTCCGCCTTCAGGCGTCGAGATCGAATAGCTGCCGTTGAGTCCTTGATGACCCCGGCGTCTGCTTCCGACCATAATGGCGGACACCAATGGCTGCTTCGACCGATCCCAAAAGCTGCCCTTCAGCGGCCTGTCGGGCTCTTTCACCACGGCTATGCTGGAACGCACGTCAACCTGATCACGCTCTCGCCAATGCGATCGCTCGCAACGAGGCGCAGTGGAGGCCGCGGCCCCGCGAAGAACGGCTTGCCGCCGCCGAGCACAACCGGATGGATGTACAATCGATATTCGTCGACAAGGCCCATATCTGTCAGACTTCCCGCCAGCTCTGGTCCGGAAACCTCGATCACCCCATCGAGCCGAGCTTTCAGTTCGCGTATCGCCGCCTCAACATCATCGTCGACAAGAGTGGCGTTCGGGCCAATGGACTTCAGCGAACGCGACACGACCCACTTCGGCTGGCTTCGCCATGCCGCCGCATAGTCCCGTTCCGCCTCGTCCCACTCGGGATGGTCTTCGTCCCAATATCGCATCACCTCGTACATGCGGCGGCCGTACACACTGCCGGCCAGGCCGCGCACGTCAACTATAAAATGACGAAACAGCACGGGATCGGGTGCAAACGCCATGTGGTCGTGATCGACATAGCCGTCCAGCGACTGGTTCAATGCAAAGACGAGCTTCGCCATATGGGATCTTCCCCTCTGCACGATCGGCGCGCCGCTGCTGTCGGAGCACCGGGCGCATGGTGATGCGTCAAGGACGCATCACCGCCGTCGGCGCCGACATCTGCGGATTCCTTTGTCGCTGTTTCTGACGAGATCAGCATTCCTACCCAAATTCCACCATCCGTGGTCTCCGCCGGCTCCCGACAGCAATCCACCCATGGGGTCCCGTGAAACGTGCTCATCAGCAGATACATGAGATGCACCGCGTACCAGATGTGTCTCAAAGAGGGGCGTCGGCCACGGCGGTGACGCCTTCGTCTCAACAGCGCCTTCGCCGACGACGTCAGCTTACGGTCCTATTGAGGAGACGGAAGGCAATAGTTGCCGCGCATAGGGTGATAACTGCGCTGACGATGTACACCGCGCTCATTCCCTTCTGGTCGGCGACCCATCCCAACATTGGACTCCCAATCGCCATCGCGACATCCAGAAAGGCGGTGTAGATGCCCATCGCAAGCCCCCGGTTTTCAGGCGATGTACCGCCGACGGCTTCAACACCGAGACCGGGGTAAACAAGCGAGTAGCCCAGACCCGCCAATGCGGCTCCCGATGAAGCAATCACACTGCTTCCCGCAAAGCCCATGATGAGGAGCCCGGCTGATTGCACAAGCACGAACAAAAGAGCGGTTTTCGCGCCGCCAAATCTGTCCGGCACGTGGCCGCAAACCACCCGAGCTACGATCAGCGCAGCTCCGAACGCGGTAAACCCCAGCCAGACAGGCCGCCATTGGTGGTCAGCATAGAGAAGAGAGCTGAAGGCAAGGATTGAACAGTAGCCGATGCTGGCGAGGGCCGCGCCAAGGCCGGGCAGCCACACTGCACCAATGACCTTCCCGAATCCGGATTTTGCCTTCCGCATGCGAGGCTGAGGGCTCGGCGCGCACAACAGCGACACCAACACGAGCAGCGGCAACAATGCGGTCAAGAGCCCGATCGCGGCGAAGCCGTAGGCTGTGAACAACATGGTTCCGAACGGCCCGCTAAGGGCCAGCGCCGCGAACATGGCGGTGCCAACCCATGCGATGACCTTTCCGGAATGTCCCGGATCGACGAGAGCCAGGCCCCAGGCCACCCCGCCTGTGATGATGAAGCTCTCGGCGCCGCCGAGCACCGCGCGCCCGACGATAAGGATCGAAACGGAGAGAACGGGTGAACTTTCGACCGCCACGGACAGAAGATAGAGAAGCCCGGCAACGGCTGCCGTAACCGGGCCTCCCAGGACGGCTTGTTTCCCTCCCTTCGTGTCGGAATAGGAACCCGACCATATGCGCGAGATCAGAGAGGCGACGAACTGGGCGCCGGCGACCACGCCGACAACGACGCTACCGAAACCCAGATGATGGCTGACGTGCAACGGAAGCACGGGCAACGCCGCACCGATGACGACGAAGCCCGCCAGGACAGCCGCCATGATCGGCAGCAGGGTCATGGCGACTGACGGCGCGGGTGTTGTGGAGGAAGATCGTGAGAAAGACGGCATCTGTCCCTCTAGACGCGCAGCAGGGCCTTGATAGCGCGCCGTTCGTCCATGGCTCGATATCCCTCCGCGACATCGGTGAACGGCACTTCCAGATCGAAGACTTTTCCGGGGTTGATCTTCCGAGCCATGATCAGGTCGATGAGGTGCGGAAGGAAACGGCGGACGGGTGCAGGGCCGCCCAGCAGGTTCTTCTGCTGGAAGAATAGCATCTGGCCATCGAGTTCCACACCATGGGGAACACCGACGTAACCGATCGAGCCGCCGGGGCGGGCGCTGTTGATCGCCTGCATCATGGATTCCTGCGTGCCGACGCATTCCAGCACGGAGTCCGCGCCGACGCCTCCAGTGAGTTCTTTGACCTTCGCGACGCCTGCGTCCCCGCGCTCGGTGACGATATCGGTCGCACCATATTCCAGGGCTAGTTCTTGCCTGGCCTTGTGGCGACTCATGGCGATGATGCGTTCGGCTCCAAGCTGTTTGGCTGAGAGAACGCCCATGAGCCCAACAGCGCCGTCTCCCACAACGACGGCGGTGCAGCCTGGCTTCACCCGCGCCGCGTCGGCAGCATACCAGCCCGTGCCGAGAACGTCAGAGGCGGCCAGCAAGCTGGGGATCAGATCGTCGGAAGGCATCGTTTCGGTTGCAACCAGGGTGCCGTCAGCCAGTGGAATGCGTGCGAACGGAGCCTGCGCTCCGGTCATGAACTCACGGTGCTCGCAGGAAGACTGGAAGCCATAACGGCAATGCGGGCAGGTGTTGTCCGAGATGACGAAGGAGCCGACGACGAATTGTCCGGGACCAACCGTCTTCACCTCGCTACCAACTTCGACAACGACGCCGCAATATTCATGCCCCATGTGTTGAGGCGCATTCACGGGCTGAAGTCCGCGATATGGCCACAGGTCGGAGCCGCAAACACACGATGCCGAAAGCTTGATGATGGCATCCGTTGGCTTTTCGATCTTCGGCTCCGAAACCTCTTCGCAGATAATGTTGCCGGGTGAATGCAGGACTGTTGCGAGCATAATAGGCTCCTTTTTCAGATACGTTAGGCGCCGTATTGGGCGTCTGTCACATGCTCCATCCAGTCGACGACCTTGCCGTCCTGGACCTCCTGGAGGGCGATATGGGTCATGGCGACATTGGAGGACGCGCCGTGCCAGTGCTTTTCACCGGGCTCGAACCAGACGACGTCGCCCGGCCGGATTTCCTCGACCGGGCCCCCCTCGCGCTGCACGCGGCCGAGGCCAGAAGTGACGATCAGCGTCTGGCCGAGCGGATGGGTGTGCCATGCCGTGCGCGCGCCCGGCTCGAAGGTGACCTGCGCGCCTTGCACACGGTCGGGAGCCTTCGGATTGAACAGCGGGTCGATACGGACGGTACCCGTGAACCAGTCGCCGGGACCCTTGGCGGACGGCTGCGATCCTGCGCGTTGAATATTCATCGTCTTTCTCCTGTTTGTTATTCGACGGTCTCGATCCGAAGGGGGAACTTCCCGCGAACCAAGAGCGGTGCCGGGCCTTGATCGAAGCGCCCGAGCCGGATCAGGCCGCGCGACCATCGGTAGGGGCCATAGAACATCGCCAGATTGCCCCACGGGGCGTAGTAACAGAGGTCGCCCGGCTGCTCGTTTTCAAACGGGCCGCTGCCCTCCTCAGTGGGCTTGCGCGGGAGATAGGCGATTTTCTCATTGTCGGCGTAGTTATCGATCTCGAGATCATGGAGCGGCAGCATCGAGAAAAGGTCCCGCGCTGACGGATTGTCTTCCAGCGTTGCGGTGAAATCCTGATCGGCGAAGGTGAATCTGAGGCGCATAGCGGCAATACTTTCCTGTGCCCGGGCTGCTCCGGTTCGAGTACGGGCGGGAGCGGCAAGACTGACGGCACTTGCTACCAGCAATGTGCGGCGGGAAATCGGGGCGCAAATTGTCATGTCAAGCCGCCCCCGGCCTCAGCATACGCTGTCCGTTGCCGATCAGCACAAGCGCGAGAATGGCGAGCACCACGCTGCCAATGAAGGTCGCCTGGATGGAGATGCCGTCGAGCAGCAGTCCGCCCACGACCGCGCCGAGCAGGATCGAGGTCTGGATCGCCGCAACCATCAGGCTGCCGGCCGCCTCCGGCGCGTCGTCGGCGTTCTGCGACATCCACGTCATCCAGATAACCGAAAACATGGTGTTCATCGCGCCCCAGATCGCCATGAACAGACCAGCGGCAACGGTCGAGAAGCCGAACAGCAAGAGTCCGAAGGTCGCTCCGCCCATCACGAGCGCTGGCAGCTTCAGGAAGGGTGCAATGCTTCCTTTCAGGAAGCGGCCAGCCGCCCATGTGCCGACGAAACCCGCGCAGCCGAGGAGCAGCAGCAGAACCGAAAGCGTCGTCACGTCCACGCCCGTCACCTTCTCCAGAAAGGGGCGCAGATAGGTGAACATGGTGAAGGCGGAGCCCCAGGACAGCATGCACGCCATGAGACCGCGCAGGAAATATCGACGCTTCAGCAGATCGAACATTGCCCGGAAATCCTGCTTTTGGTGCGCAGGCAGCGACGGCAGCGCAACGACATGCCAAGCAAGGTTGACGGCGACGATCGGCGTCAGCGCCCAAAACACCTCGCGCCAGCCAAACAGGCCGCCGAGATAGCTGCCGACCGGCGCGGCGAAGGCTGCCGCAATGGCCTGCCCGCCATACATCAATGCCAGCGCACGCGGCACTTCGCTTGTCGGAACCAGCCGAATGATGACGGCGGTGGCCAGCGCCCAGAAGCCGCCGATGCAGATACCGAGCAGAGCGCGACCGACCATCAGCATGGCGAAGCTCGGCGCGATAGCGACCAGAACCAGCGACAGCAGCATGAAGCCCGTCATCGCGACCATTATCCACTTCCGGTTCAGCCTTCCGGCAACGGTGGTAATGAGCAGGCTTGCCGCAACCGCGAACAGCCCGCTGACCGAGATCGCCTGTCCGGTCTGACCCTCGGTGGCGTGAAGCCCTTCCGCCATCGGCGTCAGCAGGCTGACCGGCATGAACTCGGAGGCGATCAGCATCGCTACGCAAAGCGCCATCGAAAGCACCGCGCCCCAAGCGGCCCGGGGCCGCGTTCTTGCATCTGTTGCCACGGCAGCCATCGGTCCGCTTGCTCCTGCATCTTCTGTCGGCGCCCGATATAGCCGCTCATGCGAAAGCCGATTACCCGTCCCAATTGGAATAGACTAATCGACTGGATCGATTAATCTGTAGGCCACAGAAAGCGAGAGCGCATGGAGCAAACCGACTTCAATCACCTGACATGGTTCAGGATCGTCGCCGAAGAGCGCAGCTTCACCCGCGCCGCCGCCAGGATCGGCGTCGCGCAGTCCACCCTCAGTCACACGATCAAGCAGCTCGAAGCGCGCATGGGGATCCGTCTTCTGACGCGCACGACGCGTAATGTGGCGACAACGCCCGCAGGCGAGCGGCTGTTGCAGACGATCACGCCGCGCATGGCCGAGATCGAGGACGAGATCGCAGCCCTGATGGCGTTCCGTGACAAGCCCTCGGGTTCAATCCGGCTGACCTTGTCCGACCATGCGCTGGAAAGCGTGGTCTGGCCGAAGCTGAAGCCTGTGCTCAAGGACTATCCTGACATCAGCGTCGAACTGGTCATCGACAACACCTTCCGCAACATCGTCGAGGAAGGTTTCGATGCCGGCGTGCGGTTGGGCGAGAGCGTTGAAAAGGACATGATCGCCGTACGCATTGGCCCGGACTGGCGGCTGGTGGCGGTCGCATCACCCGGCTATTTCGCCGAGCATGGGGTGCCCACCCATCCGCAGGATCTCGTCCGGCATGTCTGCATCAACATGCGCCAGGAGACTTCTGGCGGCCTGTATGCCTGGGAGTTCGGGAAGGATGGAAAGGAATTGCGCGTGCGGGTCGACGGCCAACTCGCCTTCAACAATTCCTACGCCCAGATCGACGCCGCGGCGAATGGTTACGGCATCGCGTATGTCCCCGAGAATATCGTGGAACGGCAGGTCGGGTCCGGTTCGCTGGTGCAGGTTCTCGATGACTGGTCGCCGTTCTTCGACGGGTATTTCCTCTACTATCCCAGCCGCCGTCAGAACCTTCCGGCGTTCAAGGTCATCGTCGATGCGCTCCGGCATCGGCCTCGATCAGAACCGTGAATTCTCGCTCCATGACCACATCGGGGCCGACTGCAGACAGTCCGGTTCCGGCGAACAAGGATCGATTAGCTGCTGTTGAAGGTTTGGCAGACGCCGGCGTCCGTTTCCGACCCCATTTTGGCCGTTTGACGACCTCCTGTAACTTTCTGAAAGCCGCCGTTCTGTAGCAGTGGGATGCAGTTCCGGAAGCGACCTGGAAATGCGCGGACTTTCGCCAGCGATCGAACATTCGTTGCAGCTCGGCGTCGGGGCATGTGTAAATCGGGTGGCTGTGCCTTCCACTCCATCGCTAGACCCAACCATGACGCAATTCAAAGGAGCAACGTCATGGAATTGGAAGGCAAGACAATCATCATCACGGGGGCTAGCAGCGGTATCGGTGCGGCGGCAGCGCTTCTGTTTGCTGCCGAAGGTGCAAACGTGGTCCTTGGCGCTCGACGCTCAGCGGAACTCGAAGTGCTCGTGGAAAGGATTAATCGCGGCAGCGGCCGGGCCGTTTTCGCCGCTGGCGACGTCAAAGACGAGAGCTACGCCGAAGCGCTTGTCGAAATTGCCATGAAGGAGTTCGGCGCGCTGGATGGCGCGTTCAACAATGCCGGCATCGTCGGAGCGATACAGCCGACCCCCGACATGAGCGTCGGTAACTGGAACGAGGTCATCTCGGTAAACCTGACGGCCGCGTTCCTAGCTGCGAAAGTTCAGATACCCGTGATGAGGAAGCATGGAGGCGGCTCGATCGTCTTTACCTCTTCCTTCGTCGGCTTCAGCAATGGTGGCATGCCGGGAATGGGAGCCTATGCGGCCTCCAAGGCCGGATTGATCGGACTGGTTCAGTCGCTGGCCTCCGACCATGCTGCTGAGGGTATCCGCGTCAACGCGCTGTTGCCTGGTGGCACGATCACGCCCGCGGGCGGCGAGGGCAATCCGGATGTGCTGGCCTTCATCTCCAACCTGCATCCGATGAAGCGCATGGCGAAAGCCGAAGAGATTGCGCAAGCCGCCGTCTTCCTGCTTTCCGATCGTTCGAGCTTCATGACTGGCAGCCCGATGATTGCAGACGGCGGAATGTCTGTTCGGCTGGCATAGAGGTTGCCAATCTTAGCCCGAGTGGTTGCAATGATCATGCGGAAGCAAGGCTTCGGAACGCGCTTGATCCCGGAGGGCCAGATAGTCGGGAACGCCCCGTTCCAAATCGTCCGCTTCGCCAACGTCCCCGCAAAGCCGTCTGACCGGAACCCAGCCCGATCCAGTCCTATGCATCCGGCCAGACTGTCCAGATCGGAAAGGATTCAACGAGGCGGATTGGGGCCGTAAGCCGCCTGTCCGTGATCAGAGATGGTTCGGCGGTTAGCCGCCGTTCAGTTGACGGCCCTCAAAGCTGCCATCCGGCGGGTTCGGCGTTGTTGTGACGTCGGTCACCTGGGTCCGCGCGACAGGCATTCTCCTTATGTGCCTTGGCGCCGCTGTCAGCCAGTGGCGCTTCAAGACAAAGC
>SCRB01000574.1 GCA_004299545.1 Rhizobiaceae bacterium | reverse complement strand
TTGCAGATTTCCCCCTGCCAGACACGTCCCCCGGCGATAGAACGATACATGGAACGGAAGAATTCGCCGTCGTGGACGTCTGACCGGATGATACGGTGGTTGCTGCCAACCAGTTCTTCGCGGGAATAACTGGTCACCTCGCAGAATTTGTTGTTGACGAAGGTGATCGTCCCGCGCACGTCCGTGATCGCCACGATGGCGGCACTGTCGAGAGCGTAGCGGATGAATTCCATTTCCGCAGGGAAGGGGGCCAGTTCTCCGCTTACCCGACGCCCCTCGATCGGCAGCAGGCTGAAATCCCTTGCGTGACTTGGCGCCATTCCATGCGTTCCGAGGAAAAACCGATAAGGGAAGCGGTGAACCCGCCTCTATTTCACGATACATATCTGCTGTTAAAATTGAGTGAATCGGGAAGGATTATCCCGGCGAAGATATGATCCAATGCCGCACTCCCATGCCGGGCGGATAGAGCGATTGCTACCGCAATTCCAGCAAAACTGTGAAGCGGTTTTGCGTCCGGAATTGCGCAAAAACAAAGAGATAGAGCACTTCTCCGATTCAGTGAAAACGGAAGTGCTCTATAGTGTCTAATCGCCGAAAAGGCTGGCGCGACCGTTGCTGATCGCATCGGCCCTTTGGGTGAAGCGGTTTGCCGGCCCTTCGTGCAGGATGAGCGGCGGGCAAAGGCGCAAGCCGGCGTGCGAACCGCGCTTGGCGCGCACGACGATGCGGATCGCGGCAAGATCGCTGCTTGGGTGGAGGGGGAGGATCTCGGCGCCCCCGAACCGGCCCTCGAGCCCGGAGAGGATCTCGGGAAGCGATCGGGGCCGTGCGATGAGGGCGACGGAACCCGTCGGCGCGGCGACGGCGCTGGCGCTGCGCAGCCAGCTTTCGAAGAGCCCTTCCTCCATCACATGCGCCTGTTTCCTGAGGCTTTCGGGCGAGGGCCTGTGATGCGCGGTGTTGAAGGGCGGGTTCATGATGACGAAGTCGGCGCTCCGGTCGGGGAGCCCCGCGTCGATCCGTTTTTGGCCGGTAAGCGTGACATCCGCTTCGAGGACGTTCGCGCGTTTCGCGAGGGCTGCGTTTTGCGGGAGAGCCAGTGTCTTGCGGGCGAAGTCCGCCATTTCCGGCGAACGCTCGACCAGAAGCGCGGTGGCGCGTGGGCAGCGCGACAGGACTGCCAGGCCAGCCGCGCCGGCGCCGGCGCCGAAATCGGCCACCCGCCCTGCGAAATCGGCAGGGGCGGCGGCGGCGAGGACCATCGCATCGATGCCGGCGCGGTGGCCGCGTGCCGCCGGCTGTACCAGATGAAAACGGCCCCTATGGAACAGATCGACGGTATGATCACGCGTGTCCGTCATGACCGCTGGCTATTTTGTCCTTATCTCGTGGCCGATGCCCGCGTCGAACAGAATTCGTTTGGCGCGGTCCGCCATCTCGGCATCCACCATCACCCTTTTCGGCAATATGCCGAGCGAGCCTTCGATGACGCTCATATTCTGGTCGGCGACGAAGCATGTGATGCCCGCATCGCGCATCAGCGCCTCG
>SCRB01000573.1 GCA_004299545.1 Rhizobiaceae bacterium | reverse complement strand
GTACAACCACTCGCTCGGCGCTGCGATCGCCATCATCATGGCCCTGGCGCAGCTCGTCGTGGTGGTCGCCGTCCTCGGATTGCGGTCGCTTTTCTATCGCGGCGCGGCCAGCGGAACCAAGGGATAACGGCAATGATCCGCGACACGGGCATAGCCTCGAAACTCTGGCGTTTCGCCATCTGGGCGGTTGTCGTCCTGTTCGTGCTCAACCTCATCGGCGTCATTGCCGCGGTGCTGGTCGATTCCCTTGCCACGCGCTGGCTCGGCACCTGGCTGCCGCTTGGCTGGACGACGCGCTGGTATTTCGAGGCCTGGCGCGAGTTCCAACTCACTCCCGTCCTTATCGTCACCTTCGAGATCGTTTTCACCGTGGTCGTCATTTCGGGCCTTGTCGGCGTAACCTCCGCCTATGCGCTGGCGCGCCGCGATTTTCCGGGCAAGCGGCTGGCTATCCTGATTTTCCTGCTGCCGCTGCTGGTGCCGCCGCTGACCTATGGCATCCCGATGGCGACCCTGCTCTACCAGGCCGGCGTCGGCGGCAGGTTCTGGGGCGTCGTGCTCGCCAATCTGGTGCCCGCCGTTCCCTTCGTGATCCTGGTGATGATCCCCTTCATCGAACAGATCGATCCGAGGATCGAACAGGCGGCGCGGGTGTTCGGCGCCTCGACGACAAGCGTCTTCATCCGCATCCTCTTTCCGCTTCTCCTGCCGGGAATGCTGGCGGCCCTTCTCCTCGTCTTGGTCAGGACCCTGGCGATGTTCGAACTGACCTTCCTGACCGCCGGCCCGACGAGCCAGACCCTGGTCGTCTCGCTCTATTATGCCGTGTTCGCTTCCGGCGTCCGCGCCGCGCAATCGATCGATGCCATGGCGGTGGTCTATATGGTTACGACGCTTGTCTGGCTGGTGCTTGCGCTGCAATTCGTCAATCCGACGCAGATTGTCGCACGCTCCAGAACGAAGCCGTGATCGAACGATTGTCTTCGTCAGGATGACGACCGGTAGTTTCGGAGGCGACGCACGCATGCGCCGTTGCCTCCGGCGCATGCGTGGGCGTTCCGATCGCCTCACCAGCGACGCAGGCCGAGCAGCTTTTCGCCGACCGGCGTCAGCCTTGCGGTCTGGGCATGGTGCTTCTCCCACTCGCGCGGGTCGCCGGGGAGGGCGTCGCGCTTCGGGTGGTCGAGTTCGCGCCAGAGCCGGATGCTCGGATCGGTGAAGCTTGTGCCCGGCTTTCAGGCACCGCGCAGCCGATCCGGCACATCGCCGCTTCCGTCGGTTACGCCTCGATGGCGAATTTCAACCGCCAGTTCCTGCGCCTGCGTGGAATGACGCCGCGCGAATATCGTGCATCATTTCATCAGTGAGAGGCGTCGACTTTTCGGCAGTCCCGCCGCAGAAGCTGACAATCGCATTTGCGGTCCATGGTAGAAATACGATAGACGAAATTTATCAGGGATTTTTCGCGGACATCTGCTTATTTTGCCGCGCGGAGGGGACAGACAATTTCTCTCGAAAAACCGTTCCGGCATTGCTAGAGAAGATATCGGCTATCCCGGGCGCGCATGTGAATATTGGCGCCCACCGGGGGTCGCCGGGGAACGGATACAAGAATATCCCGGAAACGGGGTTTGACCGGCCGGAAATGTCCGGCTTTGATATATATATTGGAGGAGAATCGATGAAAGTTCTGGCAATCGTTTCGGCGGCGCTTCTGGCCGCCACGGTAATACCCGCGGCCGCCGCGGAAATATCGGACGGCGTGGTCAAGATCGGCATCCTGAACGACCAGTCGGGCGTTTACGCCGATTTCGGCGGCAAGGGATCCGTCGCGGCGGCGAAGCTCGCGGTCGAGGATTTCGGCGGCAAGGTACTCGGCGCGCCCATCGAGGTCGTTGACGCCGATCATCAGAACAAACCCGATATCGCGTCGAATATCGCCCGCAAATGGTACGATACCGAGCATGTCGATACGATCATGGAACTGACCACGTCATCGGTCGCTCTCGCCGTCCAGGGCATTTCCAAGGAAAAGAAGAAGATCGACATCGTCACCGGCGCGGCGACGACGGATCTGACCGGCAAGGCCTGTTCGCCCTACGGATTCCACTGGGCTTACGACACCCACAGCCAGGCGGTTGGTGTCGGCGGCGCGCTGGTGGCCCAAGGCGGCGACAGCTGGTATTTCCTCACCGTCGATTACGCTTTCGGCTATTCGCTGGAACAACA
>SCRB01000572.1 GCA_004299545.1 Rhizobiaceae bacterium | reverse complement strand
CCGAAGCCGTTCAGCCAAGCAGAAAATTCAGCGTACGCAGCCGCCAGTTCCCGCAGCCATGGCCGCCGTTCGGCATCCAGCACGGGATCAAGGGCGTCCAGCCACAACCCTGCGGCCTGATCGTCAATCACCACTTCCGGCTCGACCTCAACCTGCCTGGCCGGCGCAGCGGGACTGCCGGCCCCACTTCGAAGATAATGGCGCGGACGGACACGCGAGCGGGCGTTCGGCGTCGTCAAATTCGGCCATGCCGGCTCGGGTGCCGGGCCTTCTATCCACGCAAGCTCAGCATCAATGGCTTGCACCTTCGCCGCCGCGATCCGGTTGACCCGCGCTGCTGCCCCTTCTTCCGACAGCTTCCAGTCTCGCATAGGCCGTGCCACTCCGGACAGAGCGCACCGGACAATGGCCTTGGGAATTCGCTCATCGGCAGCCGCGAGCGCAGATACCGTACGGGCGAAACCCCGCGCACCGGCCGGATTTTGATCCGCCGCGATTTCCAGAAGCGCACGTAGGCGTCCCGATGTCGGTTCACGTCGATACAATTCGGCCAGTCCGGCAAAGGCGGTTCCCAAAGGATTGAAACTAAGCTCCTGCCGCATCCGCGACGACCCGTTGTCGGAAGACGTCCTCGCATTCATCAGAACCTGTTCTGCCCAGGAACCATGCTCCTTGTGGAGATCGTCAGTGCCGTCGCGCAGGAGGATCAACGCAGCGCCGCGGATGGCATTGTCGCGTAGCGTTCCGTCCCTATCGTATTCATCGGTTTCAGACAGGAGCGCATCTTTGGCCCAGGCAACGCCGCGCGCGGCAAGTTCCGGCGACGACCGTGTGGCGTCGTCCATGGCAACGTAAAGCATGCCTACGATCGTTGTTTCCGTGAAGCGCTGTGAAGACGCTTCCTGTAACCGTGCGATATGGTCCGCCTCGGCTGGAGGGGAAACATAGGCCACGACAGCTTGCGAACTTCCATCCGCAAGCGCGACAACCTGATCGTGCCAGTTGGCCGGATCGAGAAGGTTCACGGCGAAGCGGGCCATAAGCCGGGGATCGGCGAAGGTGGAATCCGGTTCGGACGCGCCGAGCCGCTGCGACGCGGCCTGAAGCTTAGTCGTTAGAACTGTCCGCAGCCCATCGTCATTAGACCGTGTGTAGTGCCCAAGCAGGTATTCAAGAGGGGAGGCACGGGAACGACGCCGCTTTAAATTTTCCAACGTAACCTGGCCGGACGGCTCTTTCTGCAGGGCGCCGAGACCGAAGATATCCGGCTGGCGCATGTCGTCATGGGCCTGCCGCGTCCGGTCATCACTTAGAAGCTCAGGGCACGACAGGAACGGCACCGCCGCCGCGCGCGTCTTGGGCCAATGTAAAATCACGATATCGACGGCGATCAGAAGATACGCGGCGCAACTTCCGGGTGGCCCAAGAACATCCTTCAAGACCGCGTTCACGTCGTCGCCGGCTTCGATACGCCGATGGGCCCATGCCTCGAGGGCCATCAGGCCCGAGGACATGGCATAGAAATTGTTATTACCGCGCGACCAGGCATAGGTCTGCGTCCAGGGAAAAAATCGCTCCTCTCCATCGAGTTCCAGGCGAAAGCCGTCGTCGCCGGGGTCTTGGCCCTCTGCGTGATAATAGATGGCGTGACCGACAAGCTGCCGGATGAGCGCGAGACCCTGCGCGGGATCAGCGATCAGCAATTCGAAGAAGGGCCCCTGCGCGGGCGACGGCGGCAGAAAATCACTGTCGATATGCTGAAATGGCCCCCGAAAATCGAGATCATCGCGGCGGTCCCGCTTCGTACGACGGGCAATGAGTTTGCCGGCTGTGAGCGATGCCAATTCTTTCGGCGCGGCCTGGGCGAGCGTGCCGCGAAATTTCATGACAGCTGCGGCAGCGCCATGATCCTGGTCGAGCGCGCCGATCCTGTTGAGATAAGCCGCCGCCAGCTCCGGAACGCGGTTGCTGAAGAGACAGAAGACGGTCCGCAATTTATCCCGCAGCACGTCGACGTGACGATAGCCGACTTTGCCTGCAAAGGTTTTGCCTTGGCTGCTGTCGTACCGGGTGTCCTCCAGCTCGATCAGCCACGCATACATCGAGGCTAACAATTCACCGGCCATAGGGGCATAGCCGAAACTCCCCTGCAGGAAATTCGAATAGAAGCTCACGACATCGGACAACGCTTTAGCCGGCACGGCCGCGCCGAGGCGAAGTAACCAGCGGGCAAGGTGGCTCCAGGAGGGCGCGGTCGGCGCGAAAAAGCTTCCCGGTACCTGAGCCGGGTCGACGCCCAATGCGATAAGCAGCTGCGAAGCCGGTATGACATCGACGGCCATGACCGTGAGAACCATCTCGCGTAACAGCGCTGCGTCGTTTTCCAGGAGGCGACCGGATTCCTGATCGAGCAACCGGTCTGCGACATCCGAATGAACAAGAGCGAGTAGGGTGGCGCGTCGCCAGGATGGGTGAACGCCCGGCCCGGACATCCGCGCCAGCATTACCAGCCAGTCCGCATCGTCTTTGTGCCGCTCAATCAGAAAGCGGGCGGCAAGTTCCACACCCTGCGCAACAACTTCCGGAGCCGGCTTGGTCAGGGGCAATTTGGCGAATAAAGAGGCGTCGACGGTCAGCAGATTGCCGATGGCCCATTGCCGCAGCACATCATGGTGGAAGGTGACGCGATCATTGCCGAGGTCGCGAAGGGATTCACTTGCGACGAGAGCGGTGACAGCTGCTGCCGGTTGATCGGTCACATCATAGGTGAAGGTGCCGTCGAGGGCGAGAAGCGCCAGATGACGCAGCACGCGCGCGCGCTCCCGGTGGAGCGGGTCGCCCCGGCCGTCAGCGGAATTCCACCATTGCTCGGCCATATCGCGTTCAGTCGTGGGAGCCGGATCGGACGCGTCGCGCAATGCCAGGCGGCCAAGGCGGTAGAGATTGCGGACAACATCGCGGGCGGGATGCGTTTCATCCAGGAGTGCCGCCAGACGCGGCTCCGCAGCGGAAAGCTCGGCGATTTCACCGGGAGTGAGTTCGTCGATGACGACGGCCGGTGACAGTTGCAGCGCCTTGATCGCATCGGTGTCCAGCCAGCTCGGCTCGACGGCGCCGAAGTTGCGCCGCGCTGTCGCAAGCACGGCAAGTCCCGGCACAGTCGCCGCCTCCCGGACCAGATCATTCACCGTGAGCTGCTCCACGTCATCGAACGAGTCGAGATTGTCGATGATCAGCGCGGCACCACCATCGGCCGCAAGATCCAGCAGCAATTCGCGCGCGGTGCCGTCGAAGCCGAGCTGCGCGCGAAGCGCGGGCCAGCCACGTTGCGGCGTCCGGCCAGGGCTGAGAACGATGATCCGTCCTTCCTCCTGGAAAAGCTCGGCGAAGTGACGCAGCACACCGGATTTGCCAACGCCGGCATCGCCACGGATTTCGACGTAACGGCCGGAATCGAGTGCGGCGTTGATGGCGCTCACCCGCTCGGTTCGCGCCAGCGTCGTTGCGCTGACGCGGTTCGGCATGTCGGCAAGGGCCATTGCGGCATCTTCGGCAATCTTTGCCCGCACATGGGCGAAGCGCGATGCACCGCTGAGGTCGATTGCGCGGTCGCGTAGCCGCGAAACGAGCGTCGCGTAATCCAGATCTCCGCCATCGGCCGCTGTAGCCAAAGCGATGTCGATGAGGCTCGACCACAGGAATGCCGCGCCACCGGCCTTTTCCGGCGGCAGTACGCGGGCCGCGCGTTCGCGTGCAAGCTCCTCGGAAACCGAGCCTTGAGCGGTGTAGTCAAACACCAGAATCTGGAGACGCCGGAGAATCTTCCAGACCGTCTCGTCATCGTATGCCGCGCCCGCATCCTGCGCATGCTGGCGGAACGTGTTCACGAAAGCACGCATGTCGTCGCTAGCCGTCCCCTGCCGGCGAAGCCGTTGGAAAAACGCTGCGGCGGAGCCAAGCTGCCGCGCCCAGCGGAGCACGTCCTGGTAAGGCCCATCGATTTTTCTGGAGCTGCGCGCAGTCGCAACGGCGAGTTCGTTGCGGCCGTCCCAGAAACCGGACCCGGCGACGGCCCTCACTATCTGTCCAATGACCTTTTTAAAAACCGCGTCATTCGCGGTGAAGGCGATGCTCCGCTTAACCTGGATTTGCAGCGTCGCGTCCTGGTGCGCATGGATGATGACATCGTCGAGCGGAAAACCGTCCTCGCCGCGTTGAAACGCCACGCGTTCAATCTGCGTGCCGGGCAAGCCCCTTGGCTCCCCGCCGGCCAGTAAGGTGAGAAGATAATGCGCGCCGACCTGGCCTTCGAACCGTGGGCCTGCCGGCCCGGTAGATGCCGGGCTCGAACTGCTCAAGCTATCCTCGACGAAAAATGTTTCTGCCCGCACGCTAGCATACGGCAGATGTTCCCTCAATGTTCCGATTGCCCGACCGACGATGCCGAACCCTCGTTCCACCAGGACGCTTGACCATTGCCGATAGCCAGAAGCTCAATCAGCGCAAGGTTGGCCGGGTCGCGGATGAAGACGCGGTGTCCGGGTGCAATCTCATCGGGCAGC
>SCRB01000571.1 GCA_004299545.1 Rhizobiaceae bacterium | reverse complement strand
GCACATCTTCTTCGGGTCGATCCAGCCGATGCCATTCTTCCTGTAGCGTTCGGTGTTCATGAGATCGAGGCCGAGCTTCATATTGGCGCGGATCAAATCGACGTCGATCTCCGGCACGCGCTTCTTGAAGATCTTGAGCGCCGCTTCCGGATCGGCCATCACGTCGCGCCAGCCCATATAGGCGGCTTCAAGGAATTTCCTGAGCGCTTCTGGCCGTTCCTTTATGGTTTTCTCGCTCGCCATGATCGACATGGAATACATATGGAAACCGAAATTCGACCAGGGCATCATGACGACATTGCCCTTGCCCATCGGCTTTTCGTAGAGAGGCAGGCCTGTCGTGTAGTCCGCAACGGCATTGACCCGCTTTTCCGCGAGTGCGGCGACCTTGGCCGTCGGCTCGACATTGACCCATGTCACCTTGCTCATGTCGATATGGTTGGCTTTGGCAAAGGCCGGCCACATCTGGCGCTGGCTGTCGCCGGGAGGGGCACCGACCGTCTTGCCCTCAAGGTCCTTCGGCTGGGTTATGGGGGCGTCCTTGGGGCTGAAGAAATTGAGCGGCGTCTTGTCGAACACCATGCCGACCATTTTGACGGTGGCGCCACGCGCATGCGAGGCGACGACCACGGCGGCGTCGGCAAGGCCGGCATCGGCGCGGCCGCTGTCCACCTTGGCGATGGAATCGCCCGAGCCTTTCGAATTCTCAAGCGTCACGTCAAGACCGCGCTCTGCGAAATAGCCCTTGTCGAGCGCTACCCAGTAGGCGGCATGGTCGCCCACCGGAAACCAGTTCAGCGCAAAGACGAACTTCTCGTTGGCGGACGCCGGCAAGGCGAGCGCGCCGAGGAGTGCCGTTAAGAGAATGACTTTCCTGATCATCTGCAATGCTCCCATTTTTCTTGTTCCCGGTTATCTTTCCTGTCCCTCGGCCCATGGGGCAAGAACACGCGACAGCACCGCCACGGCGCCGAACAGGACCAGGCCGATGACGGAAATCCACACGAGCGAGGCGAAGGCGAGCGGCGTGTTCATGCTGCTCTGGCTGGCGATGATGACGTAGCCCAGGCCACGCTGGGAGGCGACGAACTCGCCGACGATCGCGCCCACCACCGCCGCGGTCGCCGTCACCTTCAACGCACTCAGAATGTAGGGGTAGGCATTCGGTATCCTGATCTTCGCGAATACCTTCCATTTCGGCGCATTGAAGACGCGGCCGAGGTCAAGCATGTCGTCATCGATCTGGGAGAGCCCGACGGCGGTGTTGATCACCACCGGGAAAAATCCGATCAATGCGCCGATCAGCATATTCGGCAGGATGCCATAGCCGAGCCACAGCAGGAAAAGCGGAGCCACGGCCACCTTCGGCAGGGTGTTGACGAAGACGAGAAACGGCATCAGCGCGCGGCCCAGCACGCTGGACCAGGCGATGATCGTCCCCAGAAGGACACCGGACACGGCCGCCAGCAGGAAGGCGCCGAAAATCGCCACGGTCGTCACGAACGCATGCCCCGCCCAATTGATCTCGTGCGAGAACATTGCCCGCACCACGGATGCCGGGCTCGGAAGCAGATACTCGCGAATGCCGAAAACGGTCGTCGCGAGTTCCCACATGACGATGACGGCCGCGAAGCCCGCGGTCGCGGGCTTCGCGGCCG
>SCRB01000060.1 GCA_004299545.1 Rhizobiaceae bacterium | reverse complement strand
ACCGGCCACAGGCCGATCGGGAACCCGAGGGGCCGATGACAGCGCTCGACACGACAGACACGGCCGGCATGGACACGCGAACCTCCGCGAAGCCGCGGCGCTGGCACATCGCCGTTTTCCTCGCACCGGCGGTGCTGATCTACACCGCAGTCATGATCGTGCCGCTCGTCGAGACGCTGTGGCTGTCGCTTCTCAAGGTCGATCCCAAGACCAACACCTCCTTCTTCGCCGGGCTCGTCAATTTCCGCACGCTGTTCGGCGACCCACGCTGGTCCGCATCCTTCTGGAACGCGCTGTGGAACAATGTCTGGTTCTTCATCATCAACATGGTGGTGCAGAACCCGATCGGCATCGCACTTGCGGCGCTGCTCTCGGTGCCGACGCTCAAGGGCCGAGCTTTCTACCGCACGGCGATCTTCCTGCCGACGATCCTCTCCTTCGTCATCGTCGGCTTTGTCTGGAAGCTGATCCTGTCGCCGCTCTGGGGCGTGGCGCCTTCGCTATTGAAGGCGGTGGGACTGCGCCATCTTTTCCATCCCTGGCTCGGCATGGCGGACAGCGCGCTCACCACCGTCTCGCTCATCTCGGTCTGGCAGTTCATCGGCATACCGATGATGCTGATCTACGCGGCATTGCTTTCCATTCCCGACGAAGTGCTCGAGGCCGCCGAGATCGACGGCATCACCGGCTGGTCTCAATTCTGGAAGATCAAGCTTCCCCTCATCCTGCCGACGATCGGTATCATCTCGATCCTCACTTTTGTCGGCAATTTCAACGCCTTCGACCTCATCTACGTGACCCAGGGCGCGCTCGCCGGGCCGAATTTCTCGACTGACATTCTCGGCACATTCCTCTACCGCACCTTCTTCGGCTACCAGTTGCAACTCGGCGATCCGAACATGGGTGCGGCGATCGCGACGGTGATGTTCGCCATCATCCTCGTCGGCGTGTGCATCTATCTCTTCGGCGTCCAGCGACGCCTCCGGCGCTATCAGTTCTGAGGGTCCGGGGATGAGCCGCGCACGATCCTCCCTCCCCCGCTCGGTCGCGATGCACGCCGCGCTGATCCTCTATACGATCATCGCCGTGGCGCCGGTGCTCATCATCATCATCAACTCCTTCAAGGATCGCCGCGCGATCTTCTCGTCGCCTCTCTCCCTGCCCGGCCCGAATAGCTTCAGCCTCGTCGGCTATCATGCGGTCTTCGCGCAGGGCAGCTTCGTCACCTATTTCGAGAACAGCCTGATCGTTACGGTCGTCTCGATCGCGCTGGTGCTCGTCTTCGGCGCGATGGCAGCGTTTGCGCTTTCCGAATATCGCTTTCGCGGCAACATGCTGATGGGGCTTTATCTGGCGCTCGGCATCATGATCCCGATCCGGCTCGGCACAATCGCGATCCTGAAGCTCATGGTCGCGACGCATCTGGTCGATACGCTGACCGCGCTGATCCTCGTTTATACCGCGCAAGGCCTGCCGCTTGCGATCTTCATCCTGTCGGAATTCATGCACGGCGTTTCCGACGATCTGAAGAATGCCGGGCGCATCGACGGGTTATCGGAATACAGGATCTTCTTTCGCCTCGTCCTGCCGCTCATCCGACCGGCCATGGCGACGGTCGCGGTCTTCACCATGATCCCGATCTGGAACGATCTCTGGTTCCCGCTGATCCTGGCGCCAAGCGAGGCGACCAAAACGGTGACGCTGGGGGCGCAGATGTTCCTCGGGCAGTTCGTCACCAACTGGAACGCGGTGCTTTCGGCGCTTTCGCTCGCCATCCTGCCGGTGCTGATCCTTTATCTCATCTTCTCGCGCCAACTGATCCGCGGCATCACATCGGGAGCGGTCAAATGAGCAATTCCGAACAGAATCCGATCCGCGTCGTCGTGGCCGGGCTCGGCAATATGGGCCGCAGCCATGCGCTCGCTTATCACCGCAATCCGGGCTTCGAGATCATAGGCCTCGTCAACCGTTCCGAAGTCACCCTTCCGGAAGAGCTGGAGGGTTATCGCATCCTTCCCGATTTTTTTGACGCGCTGCACGAGTTCAAGCCTGACCTGGCCTCCATTGCGACCTATTCCGACAGCCATGCCGACTATGCCGTCGCCGCGCTTGAGGAAGGCTGCCACGTCTTCGTCGAAAAACCACTGGCGACGACCGTCGCAGACGCGAAGCGCGTGGTCGATGCGGCGCGGGCCAATGGCCGCAAACTCGTCATCGGCTACATATTGCGCCACCATCCCTCATGGATGCGGCTGATCGCGGAAGCGCGCGCGCTCGGCGGCCCCTATGTCTTCCGCATGAACCTCAACCAGCAATCGAGCGGCCCGACCTGGGAGACGCACAAGCAATTGATGCAGACCACGCCGCCCATTGTCGATTGCGGCGTGCATTATGTCGACGTGATGTGCCAGATCACCGATGCCAAGCCCGTCGAGGTGCGGGGCATGGGGCTGCGGCTGACGGACGAAGTCGCGCCGGGCATGTACAATTACGGGCAATTGCAGGTGCTTTTCGCGGACCGCTCCGTCGGCTGGTACGAGGCGGCCTGGGGGCCGATGATCTCCGAGACGGCGTTTTTCGTGAAGGACGTCATTTCGCCCAACGGCAGCGTCTCCATCATCATGGACGAGAACGCCAAGTCGGACGACATCGATACCCACACCAAGACGGCGCGCATCAGGCTGCACCCAGCCGCGACCGGCACTGACGGACGCTTCACGACGCCGGACACGACGTTCAGCATGGAAGGCGAACCCGGCCATCAGGAGCTTTGCGAGCGCGAACAGGCGTTCGTCTTGAAAGCGATCCGCGAGGACGTCGATCTCGAACGGCATATGGACGATGCGGTACGGTCACTCGCCGTCTGTCTCGCCGCCGACGAGAGCGTCAGGACCGGAAAGGCTGTGAGGCTGTGAGGAGAATGATGTGGGTTCGCTGACGCTCACCAATATCCGCAAGTCTTTCGGGCAGGTCGATGTGCTGAAAGGCATCGATCTCGCCGTGGAAGATGGCGAGTTCGTCATCTTCGTCGGCCCCTCGGGCTGCGGGAAATCGACGCTCCTGCGCGTCATCGCGGGGCTTGAGGACGCGACGTCGGGTTCGGTCAAGATCGACGGGAAGGAAGTCAGCAATGTGCCGCCGGCCAAGCGCGGCATCGCCATGGTATTCCAGTCCTATGCGCTCTATCCGCACCTCAGCGTGCGCGACAATATGGGGCTTGGCCTGAAGCAGGCGGGCGCACCGGCGACGGACATCGCCAAGCGCGTCGAAGCGGCGTCGACCATGCTGTCGCTCGAGGATTATCTCGGCCGCCGGCCGGCGGAGCTGTCGGGCGGCCAGCGCCAGCGCGTGGCGATAGGCCGTGCCATCGTACGCGAACCGAAGCTTTTCCTCTTCGACGAGCCGCTGTCCAATCTCGACGCGGCGCTTCGCGTCAACACGCGAATCGAGATTGCCAGGCTGCATCGCAAACTCAAATCGACGATGATCTACGTCACCCACGACCAGGTCGAGGCGATGACGCTCGCCAACCGCATCGTGGTGCTGAACAAGGGCGTCGTGGAGCAGGTCGGCTCGCCGATGGAACTCTACAACCGCCCCGCCAATCTCTTCGTCGCCGGCTTCATTGGATCGCCGCAGATGAATTTCATCGACGCGGGGAAGCTCGGCGAGAGCGGGGCCAAGACGATCGGCATCCGGCCGGAGCACATCTCGGTCAGCGCCGAGGCCGGACCGTGGAAAGGCTCGGTGACGCATGCCGAACATCTGGGTGCCGATACCATCCTCTATGTCGAGACGGAAAAACTCGGACTGGTCACGGTGCGGCTTTTCGGCGAGCACCGTTTCCATGACGACGATGTCGTTTTCCTCACGCCCGATACGGCGAAAACGTACCGATTCGACCAAGGCGGCAGGGTGATCGGCTCATAGCTAGCCTATGAACACCGGCGTGGCATGGCCGACATTGTGCGTCGCGTAAACGACGATGCGATCGGACAGTCGAGTCAGCAGCCGATCCAGTATGCGCTCGGCCTGTTCGCGGTCGAGATGTTCGGTCGGCTCGTCAAGCAGGACGATCGGCATTCCGCTCAGCCAGGCGCGCGCCAGATTGAGCCGCTGCGCCTCGCCGAGCGAGAAGCTGTCCTGTGTCATCCAGGTATCGAGACCGCCTCCCTCGCGGATACGAGGGCCAAGTTCCACGGCATCGAGCGCCTGCCAGAGCTCGGCATCGCCTCTGCCGGGGGCAAAAAGGTTTTCGCGCACGGTATCGGACAGGATCGCCGCATCATGCAGCCCGAGATGGACCAGCGTACGGCGCGACGCCGGATCGAGAGAGGCACTGGCGGTGCGGAAGTCTCCGGGCGCGTCGATCCAGCCCGCGATCTGTTTCAAGAGGCTTGTCTTGCCGCAGCCGCTCGGCCCGGCCAAAGCGGTGGGGTGGCCGGCGCGAAGCACAAGGTCGACGGTGCCGCCGAGCGGGCGGCCGTCAGGCGCAACGCGCTTGACGGCCTTGAGGACCAGTTCCTTCAACGGCGGAGGAAGCGTTCCCTGCCTCGGCGCGGCAGTTTCTGTCCCGCTCTCGGCGGATGACCATTCCGCAAGCCCTACAGCCGCAGCCTTTTGCCGCAGCTTTCCCGTCGCGATGCGGGAAACGCCTTGCATCGCCTCACCGAGAGCCAGCCACGAAAAGGCGAGAAAGGCCGTGGGCAGGAGTGCCGTGCCCCGCATACCCGCATGCCAGGCCGCGCCGAGGATGACGAAGGCCGAAAGCGGACCCGCGACGGAGAGCAGCGCGTCGAGGGATGCCAGGCGCCGGCGCTCGTCAAGGCGCGTCGCTTCCGACCCGGCATAGGCCTGCGCAACGGCATCGAGCCTGCCCGCCCACGCCCTCTCCGCGCGTAGCGGGATCAGCGCACCGAGTGCGGTACCGAAGCTTCGCGACGCGAAACGGTGCCCCGTGCGTATTGCGAACCAGTCCCGCCGCGCCCGTGGGAGGAACCGCTGCGTAAAAAGGGCGGCAGCGAGCATGAGCGGGCCGAGGAAGAGAAGCGCCGTTGGTGTCAGTACGGCGGTCGCCGTCACGAGAACGGCAAGGCCCACCATCAATGTCGCGAAAGGCATGGTGGCCCTCAGGCGCGCATAATCGACATCTTCCACGTCGTCGAGATAGTCGGAAAGCCTGTCCTCGTTGCCCAATTGCCAACCGGCGGCGCGGATCGCGGGCGCCGCGGCCATCGTCCGGAATAGCCGGCTGCGCCGCGCCACCTGATCGAGAAGCGCCGCGCGGTGGCCGACGACGCGTTCGCCATATTTCGCCGCCGTCCGGCCGAGCGCGAAGAGGCGCACGAAGGCGGCCGGAAAATGAAAGTTGAAGGTGAGCGCCGCGGGACCAAGGCCGGCCAGTGCCACGGCACCGAGGAACCACATCGAAACGCCTGTCAGAAGGACGCCGCAGAAAAGCGCCAGAAAAGCAAGGAAAAAGGCAAGCCGCCAGGGGGAAGCAGGGAGCTTTTCAATCTGTACGGTCGCCTCGGGTGCAATCGGCAGGGGTGCAATCGTCGTCATGCCGCTGCCATTTCCCGCATTGTCTTCTCAACGCCCAGATCGATGGTGTGCCGCGCGATCCGCATCAATTCCGGATCGTGCGTCGCAACGATCACCAGCCGATCTGCCGCAGCATTCCGGAGGGCGTCCCGCACCAACGAAGCGGTCCGGGGATCGAGTTTCGCCGTCGGCTCGTCGGCAAAGACCGGACCGTCTGCAAGGAGCATCCTCGCAATGCCGACGCGAAGCCTCTGCCCGCCCGAAAGATTGGTTCCGCCTTCCTCGACGATGGCGTCAAGTCCGCCCGGCAGAAGCGCATCGTCGAGCAGTCCGACACGGTCGGCGGCGCGGTTCACTGCGGCTTTGTCCGTGGTGGAACAGCGCCAGGCAAGAGCATCCTCAAGCCTGCCGCCCGGAACGTAAATGTCGGCGGAGATCCAGGAAACAGTCTCCTCCTCATCTGCTCCAAAGCCGGTCGCAGCGCCGTCAACTCCGGCGAGCAGCTTGAGCAGCGTGGTCTTCCCCGACCCGCTCGGGCCGGTCAGCGTCACGAGGCCACGCGAGGGCAGGGAAACGGAAATCTTTTTGCCGACATGCGGCAGGACGACGCTGTGCGTCGCGGTCGCCTCTTTCACACTTTGGCCTGCGGCTTCTCCCTGCTCGAAATACCAGTCGAGCGCCTTTGCGGCGGCATCGCCTTCGGCTTTCTGGTGATATTGCTCGGCATAACGGCGGAAGGGAGCGAAGAATTCCGGCGCCAGCATGAGGATGAAGAGGCTCTGCCACAATTCCAGCCTGTCGAAACCGGGAATGTGGACAAGCCCCAGATGGCCGAGGCCGAGGAAGACAGCGAGAATGGCGATCGAAATCGAAGCGAAGAAATCGATGATACCGGCATTCAGGAAGGCGATCGAAAGCACTTTCAGCGTGCTGCCGGCATAATCCCTCATACGCCGTTCAAGCTTGGCGTGCTCGCGCTCAAGCACATGGTTGGCAAGAATGGTCGGCAGGGTCCGGATCCTGTCCGAAAACTGCGAGGCCAGGCGGCCGAAAGCTCTCTCCTGCGCATCGGCCCGGTCATGGATCAATCCGCCGACGAGGACGAAGAACATGACCATGACCGGCGTCGCCAGAAGAAGCGCCAGCGCCGCCTGCCATGAGACGAAAGCCAGCGCCGCGACCGTGATCAAGGGGCCCGCCGCCAGCATGAGGCGGGCAACCTTATGGCCGATGACGAGGCCGGCGAGCGCTTCCGGATAGCGTTGCAGGCCGGCGACCAGCGCTCCGGCAGGCCGGGCGGAAAGGCCCGTCGTGTCCATCGTCTTCAACGACGCGAAGATCGACCGACGCAGCCCGTCCACCACTTCCGTCTCGGCCCGCGCCACGCATCGGTCGACCATCAGCC
>SCRB01000570.1 GCA_004299545.1 Rhizobiaceae bacterium | reverse complement strand
CGGCAATGCCCGCGGTGAGGTTCGATTCCACCGGGTTCGGCTTGACTTCGGAAAACACGCCACAGGGAATTTTGGCGTCACTGAGCAATTTTAACGTCCTGGCCACCACCGGCAGCTTCGCCAGACCCGGATCGGTGACGAAGAGCGGCCGCTTGATGCCAGCCGCCTGCAACACCTCCGGCAGTTCCCTGATGCGGCCGGGGCCGAAACGGACGGTGGTCGGGTAGTTCCATTTGGAGGTAAGCATGGTCATGGAGATGGGCTTTCAGAAAAACGGATAAAATTGGAAGGTCGGCGTTCCTTCGCGCCCCCCTCTGTCCTGCCGGACATCGAGATGAGCTTTCTTCAAAGTTAGATCGCCTTCCTTAGATGATAGCTCTTCGGCCGCGTCAGGCTTTCATAGCCGAGCGGGGAAAGCGACGCACCCTTGCCCGTCTCCTTCACGCCCGTCCACACCAGCGCCGGGTCGAGATAATCGCAGCGGTTCATGAAGACCGTTCCAGTCTCGATCTGGTCCCCGAGCGCGGCCGCGCGATCCACATCACGGGTCCACAGCGAAGCCGTAAGCCCGTAGGGACTGTCGTTCATCAGCGTCACCGCCTCGTCGTCGTCGCGCACCTTCATGATGCCAACGATCGGGCCGAAGCTTTCCTCGCGCATGACGCTCATCTGATGATCGACATTGGTGAGCACTTCCGGCGCCAGATAGGGGGACCCCGGTGCGTCGCCCTCGACCTTCATGCCGATATGCAACCGCGCGCCTTTGCGCAGCGCCTCCGCCTTCTGCTCGCGAACCAGATCGGCGAAGCGGCTATGCGCCATCGGCCCCATCGTCGTTTCGGCGTCGAGCGGATTGCCAACGACATATTGCTTCGCAAGGTCGACGAAGCCCTCGACGAATTCGTCATAGACCTTCTCGTGCACGTAGATGCGCTCGATGCCGCAGCAGCACTGGCCGGAATTGTAGAAGGTCCCGTCGACCAGATTGGCAACGGCGTGGTCCAACTTCGCGTCGGGCAGCACATAGGCCGGGTCCTTGCCCCCTAGCTCCAGTCCAAGCGACATGAAGGTTCCCGCCGCCGCTTTCTCGATGGCGCGGCCGCCGCCGACGGACCCGGTGAAATTGCAATGGTCGATCCGGCCGGAGCCGAGCAGCTTTTCCGTCTGCTGGTGGTTCATGACGAGGTTGCGGAAGAGTCCCCTGGGCAGGCCCGCCTTGTCGAATGCCGCCTGGAAGCGCTCGCCGACGAGCAGGGTCTGCGCGGCGTGTTTCAGGAGCACCGCATTGCCGGCCATCAGCCCCGGAACGATCGTGTTGACGGCTGTCAGATAAGGATAGTTCCACGGCGCGATGACGAGCACGACGCCGCGCGGATCACGCCTGACATAGCGGCGGAAGCCTTCCTTCGGATTGGAGGCCGGCATGGGCCTCAAAGCCTGCTCGGCGATCTCGATCATATAGCGGGCGCGTTCCTCCACCCCGCCCTTCTCGCCACCATAACGGACCGGGCGGCCCATCTGCCAGGCCAGTTCCGGTACGATGTCGTCGTTCATGCCGACAAGCGCTTCAAGCGCCGCCAGAACGATGCGGGCGCGCTCCGGGATCGGCGTCTTCGCCCATTCGGTCTGCGCCGCCTTCGCGCGCTCGACCGCCGCGCTTACCTCCGCGTCTGAGGCGACGGGCCTCTCGGCATAGATCGAACCGTCGATCGGGGACTTCAGTTTTACCGTTTCCAACAAAATGACTCCATTCAACTCCGATTGCCGGGTCTTCATGTGCGTCCTTCGAGGACGCAACAGACTCAATACCTCTCGAACCCCCTGTGCAGTTCCCAATCCGTCACCCGACGATCATATTCGAACTGCTCCCACCGCGCAGTGTGGACATAATGGTCCACGACATCCTCGCCGAAAGCTGCTTTCAGCATGTCCGATTTCGTCAGCGCCTCGGTCGCATCGCGCAGCGTTTTCGGCACCTCCGCCAGCTGAGTCCCCCGATAGGCATCGCCCTCGAACGGCTTCGGAAGCTCAAGCTTCTCGTCGATACCGGCAAGGCCCGCAGCGATCAGCGCGGCGAAGGCTAGGTAGGGGTTAAGATCGGCACCGCCGACACGGCACTCGATGCGGACCGCCTTCGATCCCGCACCGCAGACGCGGAAGCCGGCCGTGCGGTTGTCCATGCTCCAGATCGCCTTTGTCGGCGCGAACGTGCCGGCCTGGAAGCGCTTGTAGGAATTGATATAGGGCGCGAGGAACCAGGTGAGGTCGCGCGCATATTTGAGCTGTCCTGCCACCCAGGAGCGCATCAGCGTCGACATGCCGTGCTCCGCTTCGCGGTCGAAGAAAAGCGGCGTCTTGCCGTCCGCGCTCCACAATGAATTGTGGATATGGCTGGAATTGCCGGCAAGCGCATAGTCGTATTTCGCCATGAAGGTGACGGCTTTGCCGTGCTGTGCGGCGATCTCCTTGCAGCCGTTCTTCAGGATCGCGTGCCGATCGGCCATGGCGAGCGCCTCGGCATAGCGGACGTTGATCTCCTCCTGCCCCGGTCCCCACTCGCCCTTTGAATTCTCGACCGGGATGCCGGCGCCTTCGAGGCCGTTGCGGATCGCCCGCATGACCTCCTCTTCCTTCGTCGTTAGCTGGATGAGGTAGTCCTGGATATAGGGAGAAGCGGTGTCGAGGCCCTGCCAATGCTTCTCGCGCGCGCTTCGGTAGGTCTCGTCGAAGAGGTAGAATTCGAGCTCGGAGGCAAAATAGGCCATCCAGCCTCGCTCCGTGAGGCGCGCGGCCTGCCGCTTCAGGAGCGCGCGGGGCGAGTGCGCGAGATCCTCGTGGTGATGATGATCGAGAACATCGCACAGCACCAGTGCCGTCTTCTCGAGCCACGGCACCCGGCGAATGGTCCCCAAGTCCGGTTTCATGACGAAGTCGCCATAGCCCTTCGACCAACTCGCCGCCTTGTAGCCGGGCACCGGTTCCATATCGACGTCATTGGCGAGCAGGTAGTCGCAGCCATGCGTCTCCTCATGAGCGGACTCGACGAAATAGGAGGCGAGGAACCGTTTGCCGATCAGGCGTCCCTGCATGTCCGCCGCACAGGCGAGAACCGTGTCGATTTCGCCGGCACCGACATCCGTCTTCAATCGCTCGAAAGTGAGATCTCCGGCCATTCTCTCAAAACTCCCGTCACTTGTTCCAGACTGGGGATTCCAGATTGGAAGGGCCGGCCGGGCCGGCTCTCCGCCTTTCAGCCCTTTTCTCCGACGGCCTGCTCGGCGGCGGCGATCGCCGCTTGCCTGGCGGCGATGATGTCGCCGAGCGGCGGCCCCTGGAAACGCCGCCTCTCGAAGGCGAACCAGACGATTGCCGTCAGGATGAAGAAGCCCACCGTGATGTTGAGCGCCCAGTCGTTCGGCGGCTGGATGCCGATGACGAAGATCAGGATCATCGCCAGGACCGACAGGACCGCGAACAGGCTGAAGACGGCGCGCCCCATATTCCACGGCCCCATCCTGTCCCATTTCGGCGTGCCCCAGGCGATGAGCCCGAGCGTGATGGGAAAGGTGAAGGAGAGGAACAGGAAGATCACCGTGCAGGAAACCACGATCGTATAGGCCGACGTGCCCGCCACCGAAACGAGGGAGGACCCCCAGACGAAAAGGACCGCAAGCGTGGCGGCGGTCCAGATCGCCGCGACGGGTGTACGATAAGTGGGGCTGACCTTGGACAAGGTCCGCGAACCCGGCAAACCGCCGTCCCGGGAAAAGGCGAAGATCATGCGCGAAGCCGAGGTGACGGTCGCGAGGCCGCACAGCAGTTGGGCCACGAAAACCACCAGATAGACGAACTCCTTGACACCCGGATTGACACGCTGGTCGAAAGCCCAGAAGAACACGTTCCAGCCCTGCTTGGCGGCCTCATCCATGTTCGGGATCATAAGAACGAAGGCTGCCAGGAACAGATAGCCGAACAGTGCCGACCACACGACCGACATGACCATGGCGCGCGGCACGGAACGTGCCGCCTTTATCGTCTCCTCGGAGGTGTGGGCGGAGGCATCATAACCCGTAATCGTATAGATCGGCAGCAGCAGGCCAAGCGCGAATACCCACGCGTTCGATACATGCGGCCAGACTCCGCCACCGGCGTCGCCGGAATAATTATGGAAGGTGAACAGGCGCGAAAGATCCCAGCTTTGCGCCGACACCAGGCAGACCACGGCGATCAGGATCGCACCGAAGAAGATAAGATAGCCGGAAAAATCCGTGAGTTTGGCGGTCAGTTTGATGCCGAAATGATTGATCAGCGCCTGCCCGCCGGTGATGATGATCAGGAAGATCGTCTGCGCCAAGATCGTGTTTGGAATGCCAAGCCACGGGAAGGCGCCTTCGAAGAAGGTCCATGTGCCGACATTGATGGCACCGAGCACCGTGACCAGCCCGAGAAGGTTGAGCCACGCCGTCACCCAGCCCGTGCCGCGATTGCCGAGGATCGAGCCCCAGTGATAGAGGCCGCCCGCCGTCGGATAGGCTGAGGAAATCTGCGACATCGCGACCGCGAAGACGAGCGAGACGAAACAGCCGACCAGCCAGCCGATGCCGACACCGATGCCGCCGGCGCCGGATGTCGCCTGGGCCAGCGAATTGATGCCGCCTGAAAGGATGCAGATG
>SCRB01000569.1 GCA_004299545.1 Rhizobiaceae bacterium | reverse complement strand
AGCCGCCAATAACCGCCGGCTTCCAAGGGATTTGAGCAAGCCGAAACCTAGCCTACTTGCCGCGGTTGGAATTGTATTTCCCTTGAATCTTGGCGTAGTTGATGGTGAACAGCGACGGATCGAGCGTCATGCCTTCCTTCACATTGAAGATCATGACAGTGGTGTCCTTGCCCTGCGGATCGGTGATGGTCCACTGCCTGAGCGCATAGGATTTCGGATCGAACATCATCGTCAGCTTGGAATTGCCGAACACCGACCGGTCGGCAAGTTTGATCGTCGTCAGATCCGGCCCCTGAGTGACGCTCTTCAATTTGCCGCCCGAAAGATCGATCTTATTCGCCAGCAGCAATGTGAGCGGCGTCTTGTCGAGCGGATAGACATTGAATGTCTTCATGCGCGGATTGCTGACCGCCACCGACTTCCCGTCGGCGACAACCTTGAAATCGTTCTTGGTATCGTAGTCGAAACGCAACCGGCCCGGCCGATCGATATAGAAATGGCCGCCGACCTGGTCGCCGCGCGGTCCGAACTGGACGAACTCGCCTTCCATGGTCTTGATCGCCGAGAAATGATCGGCGATCTTCTGCGCCGTTGCGTAGTCGGCGCTGGTATCCGAGGCCGGGCTCGTCGCGAATGCCATAGACGCGCTTCCGCCAACGAGAAAGGCGGCAATCAAGCCCATCGCAGCGCGGCGATGCAGGTTGCCGGATCGGGCGGGCTTGTTTTTTGTCGTCATCCAGAACTCCTTGGTCGCCGTCCGGTTAGACGGCCAGTAGGGCCGAAGTTTGGCGACCATTTCACGAGGACATAACGCAGCGCTACATCTTGTCCTCTTCGGTCGGCACCAGGATTTCGCGTTTTCCGGCGTGGTTCGCCGGTCCGACGATGCCTTCCTGCTCCATGCGCTCGATGATCGAGGCGGCACGATTGTAGCCGATGCCGAGACGCCTCTGGATATAGCTGGTGGAGGCCTTGCCGTCGCGCAAGACCACTGAGACAGCCTGGTCGTAGGGATCGTCGGAATCCTCGAAATTGCCTCCCGTGGAGGCACCGCCGTCCGAAGCGCCGTCTTCCTCGCCATCGTCTTCGGTAATGGCGTCGAGATATTCCGGCACGCCCTGCGCCTTCAGGTGCGCGACGACCTTCTCCACTTCGTCGTCGGAAACGAAGGGGCCGTGGACACGCTGGATGCGCCCGCCGCCGGCCATGTAGAGCATGTCGCCCATGCCGAGGAGTTGTTCGGCGCCCTGCTCGCCGAGAATGGTGCGGCTGTCGATCTTCGACGTCACCTGGAAAGAGATGCGGGTCGGAAAGTTGGCCTTGATCGTGCCTGTGATGACATCGACGGAAGGCCTTTGCGTCGCCATGATGACATGGATGCCGGCAGCGCGCGCCATCTGCGCCAGACGCTGCACCGCGCCTTCGATATCCTTGCCGGCGACCATCATCAGGTCGGCCATCTCATCGATGATGACAACGATGAAGGGCAACGGCTCGAGGTCGAGTTCCTCCGTCTCATAGATCGCCTCGCCCGTCTGGCGGTCGAAGCCGGTCTGCACCGTGCGCGCGATTTTCTCGCCCTTCTTGCCCGCCGCCGCGACGCGCTGGTTGAAACCCTCGATGTTACGAACGCCGACCTTGGACATCTTGCGGTAGCGGTCTTCCATCTCGCGTACGGTCCATTTGAGCGCGACCACCGCCTTTTTCGGATCGGTGACGACCGGCGTCAGGAGATGCGGGACGCCGTCATAGACGGAAAGCTCGAGCATCTTCGGGTCGATCATGATCAGCCGGCATTGCTCCGGCTTCAACCGGTAGAGGATCGACAGGATCATGGTGTTGATGGCGACCGACTTGCCCGAGCCCGTCGTGCCCGCGACCAGCAGATGCGGAAACTTGGCGATGTCGGCGATGACCGCCTCGCCGTTGATGGTCTTGCCGAGCGCCAGCGCCAGCTTCGCCTTGGACTGTTCGAAATCGCGGCTCGCCAGGATTTCACGAAGATAGACGGTCTCGCGCTTGGCATTCGGCAATTCGATGCCGATGGCATTGCGTCCGGGAACCACCGCCACGCGGCAGGCGATGGCGCTCATCGAGCGGGCGATATCGTCTGCAAGGCCGATCACGCGCGAGGATTTGATGCCCGGTGCAGGTTCAAGCTCGTAGAGGGTGACGACGGGACCAGGTCTGACATGGATGATCTCGCCCTTGACGCCGAAATCCTCCAGCACGCCTTCCAGAAGCCGCGCATTCTGTTCCAGCGCGCTCTCCGAAAGGCTCGGATCGCGCGCCACATTCTTCGGCTCGGCGAGGAAATGCAACGACGGCATCTCGAACTCGTCGCTTCCGATCAGCGACCGCTGCGCCTCGCGCTGTACCCGCGCGCCCTGTAAAGGGCGGGCGGCCGGTCCCGCTACCCGTGCCGACGGGGCCGCCTGGGGAGCAGCCCCGAAAGACGCATCCTCGTCTTCCCCAAAGGCCTCCCCGTCGTCCATCGCCACAGCCGGCGCTCCGGTGCGACCGTCGAAGTCGGGCTCGACCCTGTCCGCGCGTTCGACCGGCTGGTCGAATTCGGCGAATTCGTCCTCCATCCGGATGTTGCGGATCCAGCTCGATCCCCGCCCCATGTCCCGCTGCGGCCTGAAGCGATAGGTCAGGCGGTGGACGATATAGCGGAGCGACAGCCACCAATTGTAAGCCTTTTCGAACACAGTGCCGGCGCTTTCCTCCGCATCCTCGTCATCGAACGGTTCGGCCTGCGTTTCCCTGCGGCGCACAGCGGCCGGTGCCGCGACTTTCGGTGCCCCACGCCGCAGCAGGCCCGCGCCATAGAGGAGGAGCCACAGGGCCGGTGCGCAAAGGATCAGCCCAAGGACGGTCGCGAGCAGGCCGGAAGGATAGTTTCCGACGACGAGCGACGGGATCTCAAGGACGAGGTCGCCGAAGACGCCACCGAGGCCGCTCGGCAGCGGCCATGTGACGGGCGCGTTGATGCAGCCGGCCACCGACGCGGCAAGGACCGCCCCGAGAAACCACGCGCCCAGGCGCCTGGCCTTTCGGTCGACCCCTCGCCCGGTGGCAAGAAAAAATCCCCAGAAAAGCGCCGGCACCAGCGCGACGACCGAGGCAAGGCCGAAAAACTGCATCCCCAGATCGGCAGCCACCGCGCCGGGATAGCCCATGGCGTTGGTGACGGGATTGTCCACCGCGTTCGAGAAGCTCGGATCGTCCACATTCCAGGTCGCGAGGGAGGCGACGCCGAATGCGATCGCTCCAAACAACAGGAGTCCGACCGCCCGACTTGCCAGTCTGGAAAGGAAAACCTGAATGTTCTGCCCCGTATCACCGAGCATATAAGATGCAGATAGCTCCGAGCGCATGCAATATCCCCGCAAGAAGGCCGTAACCGGTCGGTCCCGCCCGGTACGGATTCCGCTCCCAACTTATCGAACGGGTGGTTAAGGGGGCATTAACCATGCAGGACGCGTGAGCCTTGTGGCGCACGGTTTACGGAAAGCGCAAAGGAACCTGGCACGGCCTTTCGCCGCCTTATGCGGGAACTTCCGCCGCAATAAATTTGGACAGCTCCGAAACCAGCCGTTCGGCGTCCGATTTGCTGATCTTGAGATTAATCACCTCGTCGTCCTCGCCGGCCAGTTCGATGCTCCCAACAAGCGGGCTCTTTGACAACAGGTCCACTCCAAATCCCTCATATTTGGCGACGATGGTGTCCGGACTGCACATTTCAGATCTCCTTTCGGGATTGAGCCTTTCATGGTCAGCTGGAAACGGTTCTGTTTCCTCGATGGCGCGGCGTCCGCGCGGTAAACGTCGCCGGTAGTACCGGTGGTACGGCCAAGTCCGTCCGACAAAGCGGACGCCCGCCAGCGGGAAACAGAACCGTTTCCAGCTGACCACGAAAGGCTCTAGCAAAGCAC
Source organism: Rhizobiaceae bacterium (assembly GCA_004299545.1). Classification (GTDB taxonomy): domain Bacteria; phylum Pseudomonadota; class Alphaproteobacteria; order Rhizobiales; family Rhizobiaceae; genus Mesorhizobium_L. The sequence continues at coordinate 2,915 of SCRB01000569.1, read as the reverse complement.
CAGCGCGGCAGGCTGGCAAGAACAACGATGCCGCGGAAGCCAGCGTAAATCAGCCGGCCTTCAATCCCGAGGCGGCGACAAGCGTTGAATGACGGCACCCACCGCAATGCCAAAAAGGCCGCCGAATGCCTTCACAAGGGCATCTGCGACGCGGGCATGCCTGCTTGGCGCCAGAAGCTGCGCGGCTTCAAAAGCCAGTGCGGCCGCGACGACGAGGCAGGCAACCACGCGCCAATGGCGAGGGTAGCCGATTACGAAGGCGAGACCGACTGCGGCGAAAGCCGCGAAGCGTTCCACGTCAGGGGGCGCCGCCGTTACGGGCCGCATCTGGATCGGAGAGACGGTCACGAACAGCACTGCGGCGAGCAGCAGCCATGCAATCAGGCGTATGAGCAACTTGGACATCGGCTGCTTATAGCGGACCCGAAAAGCCCGATCCAAGGCAAAAGCAGGGTCGATAGGCTGAAGCTCCCGCAACGCGAACCCGGCCGGAGAAGAGATCAAACGAAGGCCATGACGATGATGGCGCCGACGACGATAAGGACGAGACCGCCGATCAACATCGGAAGAAGGCTGCTGTCCGCGTCTGCGTCGCCATTGTCGGGCAGGAATTTGTCGTTATTGTTCGGCATGGCTTTTCTCCACGATCACGGATGTGCCAGACAGGCGGAAATCCCTCCCATGGCCCGTCCCGCGAAATCCGCTTTGTGATTGGCGCATTGCTTTTGCCTTTCAGATATGATGGATATTATATGAATCTTTTTGCCTTGGCCAGTGGTTCGTGCCCCGATCATGACTGAATTGCCAATCGCGACACACTCGCTTGTCCCCCTTTTACGGGTGTCGCCTTCGTGAATTCCGAATTGCAAGGATTGGCCCGCATTCCGTTCCTGACCTATGGCTTTCGTCCATTCTTCCTTGGCGGGGCCATATGGTCGCTCTGCGCCATGCCCCTGTGGATCGCGATCGTGACCGGGAAATTGGCCGTCGCCACCTCCTACGGCGCCGTTTCCTGGCATGCACATGAATTCCTGTTCGGCTATGTCGGCGCGATCATCGCCGGTTTCCTGCTGACCGCCGTTCCGGGCTGGGCGAAGAGGCCGCCGATCAGTGGCAGCACGCTGTTGGCGCTTTTTGCACTGTGGGTCGCCGGCCGGGCCGCTCTCCTCCTCATCGACCGGATCGGCCTTGTCCCGGCTGCAATCATCGACAGCCTGTTCCTGCTTGCCCTGGCTGCCATGGTCTTTCGCGAACTGATCGCGGGCAAGGACCGCCGCAACCTGAAAGTCGCCCTGCTTGTCCTGCTGCTTGCCTTTGCCAATATCGCGTTTCACCTCGAGATCCTCGTCTCAGGCGCGGCGGATGACGCGTTGCGTGCCACCATCGCCATACTGGTGATGCTGATTTCGCTGATCGGCGGCCGCATTACGCCGACCTTCACCCGCAACTGGCTGGTCAAGCGGCAAAGCGGGGGGCTTCCCCGGCCTTTCGGCCGCTACGACCAGGTCACGCTCGCCGCCGGCGCGGTCGCTGCCGCCCTTTGGGTCGTCCTCCCCCACGGAACGGTAACAGGCTGGGCGATGCTCACCGCCGGCCTGCTATACGCGGCCCGGTTGGCGCGCTGGTCCGGAGCAAGAACATGGCGGGAGCCGCTCGTCCTTGTCCTGCATGTCGGCTATGCCTTCCTGCCGCTTGGCTTTCTGCTGATCGGCGTGAGCGTTCTCGCGCCGCAGGCCCTTCCGGCATCGGGTGCCCTCCATGCCTGGACGGCCGGTGCGATAGGGACGATGACCCTCGCCGTGATGACGCGCGCGAGCCTTGGCCACACAGGCCGTCCCCTCGCCGCCTCGGTCGCGACACGAGCGATCTATTGCGCCGTCGTGCCCGCGGCGCTGATCAGGATTGCAGCGCCTCTGGCCGGCAGCTGGTCCATGGTCCTGCTGGAAATCGCCGCCGTCGCATGGACGGTTGCTTTCGCCGGATTCGTCGCGTTCTACGGCCCGATCCTGCTCAGGCCCCGGCTTTAGCGTCGGCAGGCCGCAAACTGAAATTTCCAAAGGGCGAAAATCGTGTCAGGCCGAACGGCGATAGCGCTCGCCCTTCCGCAGGGACGTCCCGTTCGCAACCGCTACGCCAAGTTCCATGCTTGCCGCCACGTGTCGGGCACGTTCGACGAACAAGGCGGCAGCGGCAGGCGGGCAAACCTCCTCGGCCGTCTTTTCGAAGAGGGCGAGCCAGCGATCGAAATGCGCGGCGTCGACCGGCAGCGGAAGATGCTTCATCATCGGCTGGCCATGGTAGCGGCCGCTCATAAGCGTCAATGACGACCAGAACGCAAACATCTTCTGCAGATGCGTTTCCCAATCGCCGATCCGGGCATCGAAGATCGGCCCGATCAGGGCATCTTGTCGCACGCGCCCATAGAAGCCCCGCACCAGCCTCTCGATCATCGCTTCGTCAATGCCTGTCTCCGCTTCGACGCGCGCCCGGACGGCCGCGCGCCGCTCCTGCGCCGCACGATATTCCTCGCTCATCGGCGGTTGCTCGGCAGGGTAGGCCTTGAAACTTGTCGCATCGGTCATCGGTCTGTTGGTCCCGCTGGTCGTTGGGCGCGCTCCTGAAGATAGGCGAGAAGCACTTGCGCCTGGTTATGTACGGTATCATGCGCGGAATAAAGAAGGGTCACTCGTCCGAGTTTCAGAAGTTCGCCTATCCGGACGAGCGCGCCCTGGTTCGCATCGAGTTCGAGCCGATAGCGGCGTGAGAATTCGGCGAAACGCTCAGGATCGTGGCCGAACCATTGCCGCAGTTCGCCGCTCGGCGCCAAATCCTTCAGCCACAGGGTAAGATGGGCCTTTTCCTTGCGAAGCCCTCGCGGCCACAGGCGATCGACGAGGACACGGGCGCCGTCCTCC
>SCRB01000568.1 GCA_004299545.1 Rhizobiaceae bacterium | reverse complement strand
CCTGCTCGGCGCGTCCGACCACAGGAAGGACGGGATTGCCATAGGCTATTAGGGCATGATCCGGAAAAGTGGACGCCGATTTTCCGGAAAGATCATGCTCAAGGAAAGATAAGAAAAGCCGCGCCGGATCGCTTCGGCGCAGCTGGATAGGGTTCTCAGCGGGCGGTTTCGCCGCGCCGCCGCACCACGACGTCGATCGTGATCGAGGCGAGTAGCACGAGCGCGGTCGCCATCAACTGTATCGCCGCGGGGAGTCCGAGCAGCGCCATGCCGTTGACGATCGCCGCGACGACGATGCCGCCGAGCACGGCGTGAAGCGGATGGCCGCGCCCGCCGAACAGGCTGGTGCCGCCGATGACCGCAGTCGCCACGACATAAAGCACGATCGTGCCGCCGTCGAAGCTGGTCGACATCGATCTCAGCCGCGAAGCATAGATGATGCCGCCGATGCCGGCAGTGAAGGCGGCGAGCGTAAAGGCCGCCGTCCTAACCCAGGCGAGGCTGATGCCGGCGCGGCGGGCCGCCTCCGCATTGCCGCCGATCGCATAGATGTAGCGCCCGAACTGGGTCCTGCCGAGCAGGAAGGTCCAGGCGAGCAGCACGGCGAAGACGATCGGGATCACCCATGGCATGCCGTTGAACGGAAAGGCGGGCACGCCCCGGTTGACGTTGCAGATCATGACGATGGCGATGCCCGCCACCGCCGCGCCGATGATCTTCAGCGTCACGAGCCCCGCCGGCGGCGTGATCAGGCCGCTCTTCTTGCGCTGCAGGTAGCGCGCAGCGGAGAAGACCGCGAAGATGACGATCAGGATGGTTGTGAGCGTCCAGCCGACCGCAGGCGTCAGCGTGCCGTTGGCGAGATTGTTGATCGTATTGTCGGAGATCGGGATGGTGCCGCCCTGTCCGAGAAGCTCGATCATGATGCCCTCGAAGCCGAGATAACCGGCAAGCGTCACGACGAAGGAGGGCAGGCGAAGGCGCGTGATGAGCGACCCCTGTACGAAACCGAGGAATGAGGCGACCGCGAGCGCCGCTATGATCGCGCCCCACCACGGCCAGGCGACGCCGGGCTGCACCAGCAAGGTGGCGACCGTGCCGCCGATGCCGGCGACGAAGCCCAGCGAAAGATCGATTTCGCCGAGTAGCAGGACGAAGACCTCGCCCATGCCGATCAGCATGAACACCGAGGCCTGCACGAGCAGGTTGACGAGGTTGCCCGCCGACAGGAACTGGGCGTTCTGGCTCTGGAAGATGATCGCGATCAGGATGACGCCGAGCAGGACCGGCAATATGCCGCTCTGGCCCGAGCGGACCTTCTGCCATGCGCTTTGCAGGTAATCGCCGAAGCTCTGCGTCGTCGCCACGAGAGGGAGTGCGCCGCCGAGGTCGTTCTTGATTTCGGGGCGGCCGGCATGGGTCCGCTGTTCCGAGGAAAGCGGCTGGCCCGTCGCGTCCCCGCCTGACGACGGCGGTTGCCTGTCGGAACGCCCGGTGGTCATCAGATCGACGACCATCTGCGGATCGAATGCGGAGGCGGGGCCGGCGCCGGCCATCTTGCCGAGGCGCAGGACCGCGATCCGGTCCGCCACGGCGAACACGTCGTTCAGGTTGTGGGAAATCATGATGACGGCAAGGCCCTGGTCGGCCAGCCGCCGCACCAGATCGAGCACCTGCTGGGTCTGTGCCACGCCGAGCGCCGCCGTCGGCTCGTCGAGGATGACGAGCTTGGAATTCCACATCACGGCCTTCGCCACCGCGATCGACTGGCGCTGACCGCCCGAGAGGGAAGCCACCGCCATGCGGACGGAACGCACCGTGCGGACATTGAGGCCGGCCAGCGTGCTGGCGGCTGCCCGCTCCATGTTGTCCTCGTCGAGGAGCCCGCTTTTCAGCCGCTCGCGGCCGAGAAACATGTTCTCCACGACATCGAGATTGTCGCAGAGCGCCAGGTCCTGGTAGACAACCTCGATGCCGAGCGCCGCGGAGTCGCGCGGCCCCCTAATACGGACCTGTTTGCCCTCCCAGAGGATTTCACCGCCGTCGGCCTCATGGATGCCGGCGATGGTCCTGACGAGCACGGACTTGCCGGCTCCATTGTCTCCAACGAGGGCGGTTACCTGGCCTGCCGGGACGTCGAGATCGACGCCCGACAATGCCTGCACCGCGCCGAAGTGCTTCTCTATGCCCTTGAGCTGGAGAAGCCACTCGGCCGGCGCCGTTCCGGTCTGAGCCATCTGCGATGATGCGCCGGGGCCGGGTTACTGCGAGATTCCGGCGTCTTTGCAGGCGCTCGCCATGTCGCCCGCGCACAGCTTCGCCACGTCGACGAACTTGTCCTTGACCACGGTCTCGGCCATGTTCTTCGACGTTACCCAGATCGGCGTCAGCAGGACCGAAGGCACTTCCGCCTTCTGCGTGCTGTCCGTCGTGGTGGTGTTGACCAGATCCTTCGGCGGCGTTTCGCCGGCGCGGAGATAGAGTGCCAGCGCCGCGGCGGCCTGTGCTTCGAGATAGATCGGCTTGTAGACGGTGCCGCACTGATAACCTGCGAGAACGTTTTGCAGGCCGGTCAGCGTCGCATCCTGGCCGGTGGTCGGGAATTTCTGCGGCGGCACATGCAATGTCTTCAGGTAGGAGATGACGGCGTTGGCGTTGTCGT
>SCRB01000567.1 GCA_004299545.1 Rhizobiaceae bacterium | reverse complement strand
CGATAGTCGGCGTTCAGAACCAGAGCAGGCAAGCTGTCGGGAGAGACAGCGACCGTCACGGACCATTCTCCTCATCGCCAAATCATTCGGCGCGATAGTGTATGCGGGAGATGACACGGTTGTGAAGCAGGAAATAAGCGCACCGATGCGTCAAAATTGCGTGTTTTCAGACGTTCTTCCGAGGATTCAGCCGAGGGGAACTCCTTCCCGGCCGCGCAGGGTGCGATAGTAGGCCCAGAAGAGCCTCGCCGCGACGCCGCGCCACGGCGTCCATGATTCGGCTATCGCAACCAACGCTTTCTCGCCCGGACGGGCCTCCAGTCCAAGCGCGTGGCCGACAGCAGTCTGGAGTGCGACGTCACGCGCTGGAAAGATGTCGGGATGGCCGGCCGCGAAGAGAAGATAGACCTCCGCCGTCCAGCGACCGATGCCGTGAACAGAGGTCAGCCGCGCCATGGCTTCGGCAGCGTCGAGCAAGCAGAGCACGTCAAGGTCGAGGCCGTCATGGACGACCGCTTCCGCCAGCGCCAGGACCGTCTTCTGTTTCGGCCGGGAGAAACCCGCCTCGCGGAAGACCGTCTCGTTCGAGGCCAGCAGATTGGCTGCAGTCAGCGGATCGACGATTCTGAGGAACCGCCCGAGAATGGCGTCCGCGCTGGCGCGCGAAACCTGCTGCGACACGATGATCGAAACGAGACTGCCAAATCCCGGCTTCACCAGCCTGAGCGGCACGTCACCGGCCGCTGCCCGGACGACGCGAAGGCGTTTGTCGGCAAGGCAGAGAGCGTCGAGCCCCTCCGCGACATGGTCGAGTGTTTCGATACGGCGCATTCGGCCCTCGTTCCACCTCTTGTGCATGACGATAGCGGAAATTACCAATCGCAGGATGACTGCATCAATCCGCTTTTGGTCCCGGATGGTTCACTCCTGACAATGGGAACCCGTATTTTCCGCTTCGCGCCCAGCCCCAATGGCAGGCTGCATCTCGGTCACGCCTATTCCGCCCTGTTCAACCAGAAGCTGGCGCGGCAGGCCGGTGGCCGTCTGCTTCTCCGGATCGAGGACATCGACACCACGCGGTGCACGCCTGAGTTCGAAGCGGGCATTCTCGAGGATCTCGACTGGCTGGGGATCGAATGGGAACGCCCCGTCAGGCGTCAGTCCGACCATTTTGCTGAATACGAAAAGGAACTCGCAAGGCTCGTCGCGGAGGGCCTTGTCTACCCGGCTTTCATGAGCCGCGGCGAAATCCGCGCCCATATCGCCGACGCCGAAAAAGCAGGCAAGCGCTGGCCGCGCGATCCCGACGGCACACCGCTTTATCCGGGGAGCGAGCGCAACCTGACGGAGCGCAAGCGCAGGCATCTCATGGCAAGCGGCACACCCTACGCCTGGCGGCTCGACATGAAGGAAGCGCTTTTACGCTTTCCCCGGAGGTTGACGTGGCAGGAAGGTGGCAAAGGGCCGGACGGGCAGGCGGGCATCGTGGAAGCCGATCCCGACAAATGGGGCGATGTCGTCCTCGCGCGGCGCGAGGTCCCGACAAGCTATCACCTCTCCGTCGTGATCGATGATGCGCAACAAGGCGTCACCGATATTGTCCGCGGGCGCGATCTTTTCCACGCCACGCCCGTCCATCGCCTGCTCCAGCAAATGCTCCGATTGCCCGAACCGCGCTATCTGCATCACGATCTGGTGCTTGGCCCGGACGGTCGGAAATTGTCGAAATCGAATGGCGATACCGCACTTTGCGAAATGCGGCAGGCAGGCAGGGCGCCCGACGACATCAGGAGCCGGCTCGGCTTCACATCCGTCCAAGCTGCGCCTTGAGGAAGGAAAGCACGCCCAGACTGACGAAGGCGCCGATCAGACCGGCACCGACGGCCACCTTGAGGTCGTAGAAGCGGACGCCGTAGAAATTGGCCAGGAAAATGCCAAGGAAGAAGCCCCCCGTCACGACGACCATGTTTCCGATCGGGCCGAAGCCGTCGCCGCCCATCAGGCCATCGAGTGCCAAGCCGAAGATAAAAGAAAATATCGCAACGACGGCGACCGCCATCACCAGCCAGAAGAGGTCAAGATTTGCCAGCATTGCCGGCCCTTTCAATCTGTCGTCCGAACGCCCCGACTGGCCCAAGCATCAACAAAACTTGAATCTATGGTTCAATTCTTTCATTTTGCTTATCGCGACGACCGATAGTATACGGAGCGCCCCCGACTAGTGGTTCGTTTCCAACATTTGCGCTCTGGGCAGATACAAACGGGGATGCAAATGTTGGAAACGAACCACTAGGAGCGCCATGCCCCGCCCTTCGCAATCCTTCCCCGCCCTGTTCGTCATCCTTTGGGCGACCGGATTCATCGGCGCCCGCTATGCCATGCCATGGTCGGAACCGTTCACCTTTCTCGCCATGCGTTTTTCGTTCGCCTGCGTTGTCATGGCCGGTCTTGCCTGGTTGGGCGGCCAAAAGGCCGCCTCCGTCCGGCAGGCGGCCTGTG
>SCRB01000566.1 GCA_004299545.1 Rhizobiaceae bacterium | reverse complement strand
AATCAGGTCTCTCGACGGGGTTCCGGAAAACCGGAAGGTGCTTGATGCTGCCGTGCCAACAGCGTCCGCGCACCCGGCAGTTGTCGGAGAAGAAAGGATAGACCCATGAGTTTCGAGCTTGGCCTTCGTTGTCGGGACTGCGGCAAGACCTTCCCTACACAGCCACTCTCGGGTTGCGACGAGTGTTTCGCCCCGCTCGAGGTGTACTACGATCTGGAAGCCATTCAGCGGGCGGTGACGCGCGAACAGCTTGCGTCCCGCCCGTTTCATATGTGGCGCTATCGGGAATTCCTGCCGGTTCCGACTCAAGGAGAAGCGGCTTCCCATCAGCGCCTGCCCGTCGGTGGCACTCCGCTGCTCAAAGCGGACCGGCTGGCAAAAGTTCTGGGAGTACGCGAACTCTACATCAAGAACGACGCCGTCAACTTCCCCACCCTGTCTTTCAAGGACCGCGTCGTCGCCATCGCGCTGAGTAAGGCGCGCGAATTCGGCTACGACACCGTGGCCTGCTCCTCGACCGGAAACCTGGCCAACGCGGTGGCGGCACAGGCCGCGGCGCTCGGCTTCCGCGCCTTCCTGTTCACTCCAGCCGACCTCGAACCGGCCAAGATCGCCAACTCGCTCGTCTACGGCGCGCACCTGGTGAAGTTCAGCGGCAACTACGATCAGGTCAACCGCCTCTCCACCGAGATCGCGCAGAAGTATCCCTGGGGCATCGTCAACGTCAACCTGCGCCCCTATTATGCGGAAGGCTCCAAGACCGTCGGTTTCGAGATCGCCGAGCAATTGAACTGGTCGCTGCCCGGTACCATCGTCTGCCCCATGGCCGGCGGCTCGCTCATCGGCAAAATCGCGCGCGCCTTCGATGAACTGCGTACCCTGGGCTGGGCGGCGGGCGAGACCCGGATCTGCGGCGCGCAGGCTACCGGCTGCTCGCCCATCTCCACTGCCGTCAAGAACGGCACCAGCGACATCGAGCCCCAGCGGCCGAACACCATTGCCCGATCGCTGGCCATCGGCAACCCCGCCGACGGCTTCTACGCCTCGAAGTTGATCCGTGAAAGCGGCGGCTACGCCGAAGACGTCAGCGATCCGGAGATCGTCGAAGCCATGCAACTTCTGGCCTCCACCGAAGGCGTTTTCGCCGAAACCGCCGGTGGCGTTACCCTGGCTTCAGCCCGCAAGCTGATCGATCAGGGCCGCGTCGACCGCGAACGCCCCATCGTTCTGGTCATCACCGGCAACGGCCTCAAGACGCTCGACGCCATCGTTGGCGCCCAGACCGAAGCACCTGTGCTGGCCCCGCGCATGCGCGAGTTGGAAGCCTGGCTCGACTCGCAGGGCGTCGCTGCCGGTGAACCCGTCAGCGCCTCGGCATAAGAATCGCAGCCCGCACCTGCAGAACCAGTTCCCCGCGGCGGGAACACGTCCCGCCGCCGCCCCCGATTCGGAGATTCATACCTCATGGCCTATACCGTCCGTATTCCGACCCCGTTGCAGAAATTCACACAAGGCGCTGAAAGCGTCTCGTGCCAGGCCGGCAGCCTGTCCGGTCTGCTGGCAGAACTCTCGACACGCTACCCCGAACTCAAGGACCGCATCTGCGAAGCCGACGGACGCCCACGCCGTTTCTTCAACGTTTACGTGAATGAAGAGGACATCCGCTTTCTCGGCGGCAACAGCTACGAGTTCCAGGAGGGCGACGACGTGCTGCTCCTGCCCTCGATCGCCGGCGGAAGCTGCTGATCGCGCCCGAAGTGTCGCAACAAACCAACGGGGGACGGCGTCGGCCTGTCCCTCGTTTTCCATTCAGGGGGACTTTACCCTCGCCGTTCCTGTCTATACAATAGGAGTGGAGGGGGTACTGAGTGACCACAGGTGTGTTGACCCGCCAGCTCGCGCCCGGTGTCGAGGCGCAAATCGTTTCTTCCGCGGACTTCGGCTCTGCCGCTGCCGATCTGGTCCAGAACCAGCTCTCCGCCAAACCCAATGCCGTCATTGGATTTCCTACCGGCAACACGCCCCTGCCCCTGTATCACGAATTGCTGCGCCGCCAGAAGGCGGGGCAGATCGATCTGTCTCGCCTGCAACCCGTCATGCTGGACGACTACCTTGGCGCCGTCGGCGATAACCCGATCAGCTTTTTCAATTGGCTGCGCCGCGAGTTCTTCGACCCGGCCGGAATCGTCGCGTCCCGGATCTGGCGAATGCCGACGGATCCGGACGGCATTGACCAAGCCTGCCGCCGCTATGAACGGGGACTGATGGAGCGCGGCGGGGTCGACCTGCAACTGCTCGGCCTCGGCCTCAACGGACATATCGGCTTTAACGAACCCGGCAGCCCGGCCGAATCGCGCACGCGCGTGATCAAGCTGACCGAGACGACGACAGCGGCCAACGCGGTCTACTGGCCCGATGCATCGAAGGTGCCACATTCCGGCGTGACCATGGGCGTCGGCACCATTCTCGAAGCCCGCAGCATTGGCCTGCTCGTCAATGGCGCCGCGAAAGCCGGAATCTTGCGCACCGCCCTGTTCGGCCCGATGACTCCCGCCGTCCCCGCCAGCCTGCTGCGCAAGGTGCACAAGATCCACGTCATCGCCGACGAAGCCGCCGCCAGCAAGCTCGGCTGAGGCTTTCCCCATTCCCTTCGTGGCGTAGACCTGCCAGTCTTCGCCACGAAGACTCCCCTCGCCCGCACCGCGTGTTCCCAGGAGCCAGGAGCCAAAAGCTTTTCGCTGACTGCTACCGCCTTCCCCCCGTTTCCCATACAATATTTGCCTTGCACTTCAACGAGGACACCGTCGCATGGCAAACGATTCCAATTTGCTCAACGAGGAGCGCCGCCGCGCCATCCTGCGCCTGATCCAGCGCGATGGACGCGTGCTGGTCGCCACCATCGCCAGCGAGTTCAACGTCTCGCCGGTTACGGCCCGCAATGATCTCGCCCTGCTGCACAAGCGCGGCCTGATCCAGCGCGTGCACGGAGGCGCGATCGCCTCCGGCTTCACCGCCGAGGATCCGGCTTTGTCGCAGAAGACGTCGCTCCACAGCCGCGAGAAGGCGGCCATCGCCCACGCCGCCGCCAAACTGGTGCACCCACATGAGACGGTCGTGCTCGACTCCGGCTCGACGACTACGGCCGTGGCGCGGCTGCTGTCGCGTATCTCACCGCTGACCGTGATCACCAACGCGGTGAACATCGCCTCGGATCTCTCCGGCAGCTCCGCCCAGGTCATCCTGACCGGCGGCATCCTGCGCGAGAACTCATTTTCTCTGGTCGGTCCGCTGGCCGAGGAGACGCTGGCCCAACTCAACGCCGATCGCTGCATCCTGGGCGTGGACGGCATCGACCCGGTGCATGGCATCACGACACCGAACATGCACGAGGCCAAGGTCAACCGCATGATGATTTCAATTTCGCGCGAGGTCACCGTGGTGACCGACTCGTCGAAGTTTGGGCGCCGCAGCCTGACCCAGATCGCTCCAGTGCGCAGCATCCACCGCCTGATCACCGACCACAACGCCCCCACGAACGAGG
>SCRB01000565.1 GCA_004299545.1 Rhizobiaceae bacterium | reverse complement strand
CCCATTCGGGAATCCTGCCGTTGTCCTGCGGGGAGGAAATGACGCCGATGACGAGGGGGGCGCGGGAAAAACGCGTCAGTTCCTTTTCTCGCCGCGCTCCAGCAAGTGGCCCTTCCCGCTTTTCGGCGAGCGCGGCAAGCTTTTCGCCGATCTCGGTACGGGCCGGCCCGCGATAAAGGATGAAGCGCCATGGCGCCAGCCTGCCATGATCTGGAACACGCGTCGCCACCTCCATCATGGCGGCGATGTCCCTGTCCGAGGGGCCGGGTTCCGCCAGCAGCGAGATCGGCACGGATTTTCGTTTTAGAAGAAAGTCGATGATCGGCGAAGTCAACGATCGCATTCCTTGTTTGCAGACTGTTTCGGGAAGTGCCGTGTGGCTGGGGAGGACGGGCCTTGCTTCACGGCGCAACGGAAAATCAGTCTTGAAAATGCCATTGGTCTGGTCTTCATGGCAAGCCATGGGGAATGCTCTTTGCCGAATCCTTTTTTGCAGCTTTCTGCTCGCGCCCGCGGCGGCTTCGGCACAAGGCACGTTCGGTGCGCCGGCGGCCACTGTTCCCGCCATCAAGATGCCGGGACTGTCCGAGTTCCGGAAAGAGGCGGAAGGCGCCCGGCCGGCAGCCAATATGGGCGAAGTGACGTTCGTGGCCGAACTCACCGATCACTCCCCGGAGATCAAGCGGGGCATCTTCTGGCGAATATTCAAGCCGAAGCCGGGTGCGGACGGGAAACTTCCGCTTGTCGCTGCGGGCCAGGGCGGCATCAGCACCTTCACGCTCGAACAGGGAAGCTATCTCGTCCATGCCGCCTTCGGCCGCGCCGGCGCGACCAAGCGCATCACGGTCGGCGCGGCGCCCAAGCGCGAAGTGCTCGTGCTGGACGCCGGCGGTCTCGAACTCGACGGCATGACGCCGGGCGGCAAGCACATTCCGCCAGATCTGCTGCGGTTCTCTATCTTTGAAGCAGAGCCAGATGCCAGCGGAAACCGCCCCCTCATCGTGCCCGACGTCAAGCCCGATACGATCGTCAGGCTGAACGCAGGCACCTATCACGTGATCTCCAAATACGGCACGCTCAACTCGGTGATCGGCTCCGACATCCGCGTGGCGGCCGGCAAGCTGACGGAAGCGACCGTCGAACACCGGGCCGCGCAGCTGACCATCAAGCTGGTGCGCGAGCATGGCGGCGAAGCGCTTGCCGACACGTCCTGGTCGGTCCTTACCGATGGCGGCGAGACGGTCTATGACAATGTCGGCGCCTATGCCTCCATGGTCCTTGCCGAGGGCGACTATGTGATCGTCGCGAAAAACCGCGGCCGGGTCTATCAGCGCGCCTTGACGGTCGAGGCGGGACAGAACCAGGACGTCGAGGTTCTCGCCGACGAGAGTTCGCAAAAGGAAATACCCCTCGGCGATATTGCGGATTAGAGCGGCCCCGCCATTCATATTGCCGTCATCCGGCTTCTCTTTATAGTCATCGCCCGCGGGGATGGACTGGATGGTTCCCGTGGCATGGCCTGCCGCGACGCTTGGGAAAAACGCAATGCCGCGCCGCACCTCAAGAGGAGACTTCCGGACATGAGAAAACCGATAATACATCTCACGCGAAAGTTTTTGGTATCCGCCGCGCTTGCGGTCATGGCAGGCGGATTCGTTTCGATTGCCGCACGTGCCGACGATGCCGCCAAGGTCCCGCAAAACGACCTGCTCAACGCGACGCTGTGGATGCAGCGCTCGGTCGAATACAAGGCGACGACGATCGGCATCTACGATCTCGCCAAGCTGCGCCTCGACGACGCGCTTGCCGACAAGACATGGACTGCCGTCCCCGACAAGCAGGGCGAAGATTTCGGCGACAAGCCGCCCGCCATCATTCTCGACGCGGATGAAACCGTGCTCGACAACAGCCCCTATGAAGCGTCGCTGGTCACGCGCGGCACCGATTTCAAGCCGAAGGAATGGACGGCATACGTGAAGGACGAAGTGACCAGAGCCATCCCGGGCGCGGTGGATTTCACGACCTATGCCGATTCGAAGGGCGTGAAGGTGTTTTACGTTTCCAACAGGACCGACGAGGAAAAGCCGGCGAGCCTCGAGAACATGAAGAAGCTCGGCTTCCCGATGGGCGGCAATGTCGACACCTTTCTGGCGGTCGGGCAGCAGCCCGACTGGAAATCGGCGAAGGGAACGCGCATCGCCTATGTTGCCAAGGACTACCGCGTCCTTCTTCTTTTCGGCGACAACCTTGGCGACTTCACCGACGACTACAAAGGGAACCTCGATGAGCGGGAGAAGGTGTTCGAAGCCAACATGAAACACTGGGGGCATGACTGGATCGTGCTGCCCGACCCTGAATATGGCTCATGGGAATCAGCGCCTTTCGGCGGCGATTACAAGCTTTCCCCCGACGAACGCCGCAAGATGAAGATCGACGCCCTGCAGCCCTGGCAGCCGAAGGATTGAAGACGGGTAAAGCGCCTGGAGATCCATAAAAAGGGCGGGTCACCGCCCGCCCTTTTCATCTTCCGAAATGAATCAGTTGGCCTTTTTGCGCCTGATATCCGGCGGCGTCGCCTCGTCGGCGAGCAGGTCGATCGCCTCTTCCAACCCGAGGGATCGCTGGTCGCGCGATCCGAGACGACGCAGATTGACCGTCCCCTCCTCCGCCTCGCGCTTGCCGCAGACGAGGATGATGGGCACCTTCGCCAGGCTGTGCTCGCGGACCTTGTAATTGATCTTCTCGTTGCGGAGATCGGTTTCGGCCGACAAGCCGGCTTCCTTCAGACGCCTGGCGACCTTGAGCGCATAGTCATCCGCATCCGAGGTAATGGTCGTAACCACAACCTGAACAGGCGCGAACCAGAGCGGCAAATGTCCGGCGTAGTTTTCGAGCAGGATGCCGAGGAAGCGCTCCATCGAGCCGCATATGGCGCGATGCACCATCACCGGCCGCTTCTTTTCCGAATCCTTGTCAATATAGAAAGCGCCAAACCGCTCCGGCAGATTGAAATCGACCTGCGTCGTGCCGCACTGCCATTCCCGGCCGATGGCGTCCTTCAGGACATAGTCGAATTTCGGCCCATAGAAGGCACCGTCACCGGGATTGATCTCCGTCCTGATCCTGTTGTCGGACTGCTGGATCTGTGTCAGCACCCCGCCCATGATCTCTTCCGCATGATCCCAAAGGGCATCGGAGCCGACGCGCTTTTCAGGCCTCGTCGAAAACCGCACCCTGATCTCCTCGAAGCCGAAATCGGCATAGGTCGAGAGGATCAGCGCATTGATCTTGAGGCACTCGGCGGCAAGTTGCTCCTCGGTGCAGAAGATATGCGCATCGTCCTGCGTGAAGCCGCGCACGCGCATCAACCCGTGCAGGGCGCCCGAAGGCTCATAGCGGTGAACGGCGCCGAATTCGGCAAAGCGAACCGGCAGGTCACGGTAGGATTTCAGGCCATGCTTGAAGATCTGAACATGCCCCGGGCAATTCATCGGCTTCAGGGCGAAGACACGGTCATCCTCGCTTTCCGCCTCCTCGCCCGCGACCGTGACCTTGAACATGCTCTCCTTGTACCAGCCCCAATGACCGGAGGTTTCCCAAAGGCTCTTGTCGAGCACCTGCGGGGCGTTCACTTCCGCGTAGCCGTCATCCGCCAGCCGCCGGCGCATGTAGGAAACGAGGTTCTGGAACATCTTCCAACCCTTGGGATGCCAGAAGACGACGCCCGGGCCCTCCTCCTGGAAATGGAAAAGGTCCATCTCGCGGCCGAGCCGACGATGGTCGCGCTTCTCCGCTTCCTCCAGCATATGGAGATAATGGTCGAGTTCTTCCTTGCTGGCCCAGGCGGTGCCGTAAATGCGGGTCAGCATGGGGTTGTTGGAATCGCCGCGCCAATAGGCGCCCGCGACCTTCATCAGCTTGAAGGCGTCGCCGATCTGGCCGGTCGAAGCCATATGCGGCCCACGGCAAAGGTCGAACCAGTCGCCCTGCGCGTAGATCTTGACGTCGTCGCCTTCGGGGATGGCATCGACGAGTTCGACCTTGTAGGCCTCGCCCTTGTCGCGGAAGACCTGTTTGGCCTTGTCGCGCGGCCAGACCTGTTTGGTGAAAGGCCTGTTGCGCTGGATGATCTCGCGCATCTTCTTCTCGATGGCGGGAAAATCCTCCGGCGTGAAAGGCTCGTTGCGGGCGAAATCGTAATAAAAGCCGTTTTCGATCACCGGTCCGATTGTGACCTGCGTGCCCGGCCACAATTCCTGCACGGCTTCCGCCAGAACATGCGCCGCATCGTGGCGGATGAGTTCGAGCGCGCGCGGATCGTCGCGGGTAACGATTTCAAGCTTTCCGGAGCCACCAAGCGGGTCGGAAAGGTCGCGAAGCTTACCGTCTAGCGCATAGGCGACAGCCTTCCTGGCGAGCGATTTCGAGATCGATTCGGCAACGTCGCGGACGGTAGCCGCCGCGTCATAATCGCGGATCGAGCCGTCGGGAAATGTCAGGGAGATGTTCTTGGAGGAATCGGAATTGCGCAATATTGCGTCTGACATGCTCTGTTCTCCTATCCAGTCCCGCAAACGAGCGCGGGTGGTCGTGGTGGGGTCCGCTTTTCGCGGATTCGGTCTTTTAGATCGGCCTGGCGCCGCAGGTAAAGAGGCCGGCTGAAATTTGAAGGGACCCCCGGTAATCAGGCGTCCATATGCCTTCCTGCTCGCCAGTAGCGCCAAGGCAGATACCAGTGAT
>SCRB01000564.1 GCA_004299545.1 Rhizobiaceae bacterium | reverse complement strand
CAAGCCGACGGGAGAGCGGACGATACGGAACGCCAGGATCAGCCCAATGAAATACCAGAAAGCGAAGAAGATATACATCGACCAGTTGGAGCCGATATGGAGCGTTGTGAACCCGAGATTCACGGACAAAGCGCTGCCGAAATCGATCGTCGTGAAGCCAAGGTCCAAATTGGGCGTCGGCACGCCGGGCATGCCATTCTCGCCTCCCGTATAAGCCGCCAGCGGGTTGAATTCGACGAAGAAGAAGACTTCGGCGATCGCCACGGTGATCATGGCGAAATAGATGCCGGTGCGCCTGAGCGCGATCAGGCCGACCACATAGCCGACGGCGCCCGCCACGATCGCACCGAAGATGACGGCGAGGATGGTGTTATGGAACGACGTCTGGGTCAGGAGGTAGGCGGCGAACATGCCGCCGGTGCCGAAGAAGGCGGACTGGCCGAAGGAGAGCAGGCCGGTATAGCCGAACAGCAGGTCGAAGCCGATCCCGAGCAGGCCCCATATGAGGATGCGGTTGATCGTCGTCGGCGCGAAACCGAGATGGGGCAGGATGAACGGCGCGACGATCAACCCGACGGCCGTCAGGATCTCGACGAGGTAGGGGCGTTGTTTCAGCATCGAGGAGCCCCGCCTACTCACGACCCGCCGTGCCGAGCAGTCCGTGCGGACGCAGCACCAGCACCAGCGTCATCGCCACGAAAAGCATGACATAGGAATAACCTGGATTGAACATCGAGGTGATGGAGATGATCTCGCCGGCGATCAGGCCACCCAGTATGGCGCCGGGAAACGATCCCACGCCGCCGATGACGACGACCACGAAGGTCTGTACCAGGATCGCCTCCCCGACATCGGGCGCGATCGAAACGACCGGCGCGTTGACGATGCCGGCGAAGCCGGCAGCCATGGCGCCGATGCCGAAGACCAGCATGAAGACCTTGTAGACATCGATGCCGAGCGAATCGACCATCACCGAATCCTCGATGCCGGCGCGCACGATCATCCCGATGCGGGTCTTGTAGAGGACGAAATAGAGAACCAGGAGCGCGATCGCGACGATGCCGAGCGATGCGAGCCGGTAGGTCGGATAGACCATGAAGCCGAGATTGGTGATGCCCTGGAAGATCGACGGCGGCGGCGTCGTCTTCGACAGGCTGCCGAAGAAGAAGCGGACGGCCTCGACGAAGACGATGCCGAGACCGAAGGTGACGAGAAGCTGATCCTCGGGCGGCCGCGAATAGAAATGGCGGATAATCACCCGCTCCACCACGACGCCGACCAGCAGGACGAACAGCGAGCCGGCGGCCACCGCGACAATGAAGGAGCCGGAATAGGTGTAGGCGAGCCAGCCGGCATAGCCGCCGAGCATGAACATGGCGCCGTGCGCGAGATTGAGGACGCCAAGCGTGCCGTAGATGATCGTCAGGCCGGACGAGATCAGCGCCAGAAGCGCGCCCAGCACCAGCCCGTTGAAGCATTGCGATATGAAATTCGCCCAGTTGACCACGCTGTCCCTACCCCGCTCGTGGATGGATCGTCACATCGGTATCATAATCCTTCGCGCCCTCAACGGCACGGCCGAGAGCGCGAAGCCCGCCTGGCACACAGATGCCGGCGCCCCTCCGGCCCGCCGGGCGGGAGGGGCAGGCCGATCAGGTGTAGCCGCCGAGCTTGCAGCCGAAGGCGTCAGGCTTCTGCATCAGCCCCTCGCCCGGCACAACTTCGAGAACCTCCCAGTAGTCCTCGTCGTTCTTCATATCCTTCTTGGCCTTGCCGCGGACGATGACGACGGGACGGACGCACTGATGGTCCTCGGGCCGATAGTGGACGTCGCCGACGAGCGAAGGGATGGTCTCGCCCTTCTCATACTGCTTGATGATGTCGGGCGGATAGAAGCTGCCCGCCTCCGAAACCATGCGCGCCCACTGGGCGAAGCTGACATAACTGTTCTCGGCGCCCCATTCCGGCCGGTAGCCGTATTTCTTCTGGAACGCATCAACGAACATCTTGGCCAGCGGATATTTGTCCTCGAGCGTCCACCAGAAATCGGTCGCCGCGAACACGCCCTCGGTGATCTCCGGCCCGACTTCCTTGGCAAGGAACGGAATCTGGTAGGGAATGACGAGCGTCATCTTGGGCAGGAGGCCAAACTGCTTCGCCTGCTGCGTCGAGAGCACCGCGTCGCGGCCCCAGTTGACGTTGATGAGGAACTCGGCGCCGGAATTGGCGATGTTGGTGAGATACTGGCTAAAGTCCTGCGTGCCGAGCGGCGACACCTGGTTGGTGACCATCTCCCATCCGGCATTCTCCTTCAGGTAGTCATTCACCGACTTGGTGACCGTGTGGCCATAGGTATAGTCCGGCGTCATGAACGCCGACTTCCGGTTCTTGCCGAATTTCTTCACGAGAACAGGACCGATCGCGGCGGCGGCGGTCTGGCCGAAGAAATTCTGGCGGAAACCGTAGCGCACGCAGTCCTTGCCGGTGGTGTCGTTGGAACCGGAGATGCCGGCCACGTACAGGATCTTCTCGCGCTCGGCGAATTTGTTGAGCGCCACCGCGACGGCCGAGGAGGTCGAGCCGGTCATCAGGATGATCTTGCTCTGGTTGATGAAGGTCTGTTCCACCTGCAGGGCCTGGTTCGGCTTCGCGGCCGAATCGGCGGAGAGGAGCTTGACCTTCTTGCCCAGCAGGCCCTTGTCGAGCTTGGGCGCGAACTTCTTCATCAGTTCGTGCCCCTCATTGATATGGTCGACGGCGAGTTCCCATCCCTTGAGTTCGTCCGCGCCCTGCGCCGCATAGGTGCCGGTCAGCGGCACGGCCGCGCCGAGATAGACCGTATCGCCCTGCGATCCGGCTGGCCACGTACCCATCGCAGGCTTGTCATCGGCCCATGCGAGCGTCGGCAAGCCGAACGGCAGCATCGCCGCACCGGCAAAACCGGCACCGGCCATAAGCGCCTCGCGGCGATTCCAGCCTTTCTTGATATCATACATCATCGTCCTCCCTTTTTCATGCCGGCACTCTCGCCGGCTCCCGCCGATATTCGAAGGAGAACGAACTCCGGCTACGCAAGAGGGGCCGCACAGGAATGCGCAGCCCTCGCAAAGCGCCGGATCAGCTCCTCCCTCGAATCCAGGCCGCCAGTAAAGGCGATCAAGCTGACGAAAGCCTGATCCGAAGCTGACCTGAAACTGATTTTTTCGGCAAACGCCCTTTTCACCCCTCAATCGACGGCGGTGCCGATCGCCATGTCCAGCCTGTCGGCCTTGCCGATGACCGTATCGACGACACCGTCCGGCGTAGTGTCCTTCGCTTCGGCCAGGCAATCCTCCAGTTCCATCGCGGCAGTGCCGACCGCGCCGTAGCCGAAGGTTCCGGCCGCGCCGGCGAGTCGGTGCGCCAGCGTTTCGAGCGCGGCCAGAAGCGCCTTTGTTTCCCCCTCGCCGCTGCGAAGCCGGCCGCGCAACGCCTTCAGCGCGGCGCGATCCTGCCGCAGCCGGTCGGGAAAGCCGCCGTCGGGATCGAGGAGCGCGAGCGCCGCCTTGTCCGGATGCGGGGCGCGGCCGGTCATCCGTCGGCGCCGCCGCCGTCCAGCACAAGGCGATAGCCTATGCCGCGCCTGGTCTCGATGGTGGCTTGCGCGCCTGCCGATTTGAGGATGTTGCGCAGCTTGTAGACATGCGCCTCGATCGAATTGGGCGACACATCGTCGTTGAAGCCGTAAAGCGTCTCCTCGATCATGCGCTTCGGCGTCATATGGTTCTTGCGGCGCACCAGAAGCTCCAGGAGCTGGAACTGCTTGCGCGCCAGCGGCAGCCCGACATCGCCGACGCGCGCCTCGAGCGAGTCGCGATCGACGACGATGTTGGCGGCGCGGAACCTGTTGTCTCGCATCCGCGCCGGACGGCGCAACAGCGCCGCGACGCGCGCACGGAACTCCGGAACCGCAAAAGGCTTGACCAGATAGTCGTCGGCGCCGCTCGACAAGCCCAAGACCCGGTCCTCGACCTTGCGGCGCGCCGTCAGCATGAGGATCGGCGCCTCGATCAGCAACCGCCGCATCTCCCGGACGAGATCGAGCCCGTCGCGGTCGGGCAGGCCGAGATCGACGATCAGGAGGGCATAGTCGGTCCCGGTCGCCGC
>SCRB01000563.1 GCA_004299545.1 Rhizobiaceae bacterium | reverse complement strand
TGCAGGTCACGACCTCCGCCTCGGTCTTGCTGCCGCGCGAGATTGAGAAGGCGCGGGCGAGCCGGAAGCGCTCTATCTTCGTTTCGACGGACCGCATCGATTTGAAACCTCACGGGATGATTTATTTGCCAAAGTGACAGAAAGGCTCTTAGCGGCTAAGAGGGTGCCCATGTTCGGCAAAGCGCGCAAGAACGAAGAATCGGCACAGGAAGGCGTAGAACCGCCGATCGTCTTTTCCGATGATGAAGACGGCCCAACGCTCAGGCTTTCGGGTTCATGGACAACCCGGACCGTCGGTGCGCTCGACCAGGAATTGCGCAAGCTCGAGGGTCGCACCGGTGGCCGGAAACTCCGCGTCGACGTCTCCGGGATCGGCAAGATGGATACCGCCGGCGCGTGGATCGTGGAACGCCTCCTTACCATGCACCGAAGAGGTGGCGCCGAAGTCGAGATTTCAGGCGCTTCGGAGCCGGTCGCGACGCTCCTCGCCGCCGTCGAAGAGGCGGCGAACGAAAATGAACCGCCCGCGAAGAGGCACGATTTTTTCCTGATCGCCTTTTTCGAGGCCATCGGCAAGGCCGTCTACGCCTTTCGCGACGATTTCGTGATGGGCATGCACATATTGGGCGCCACCATACGCGGCTCGCAGATGAAGCTCGGTCGCGGTCACGGCGTGAATATCGCCGCCATCGTCCACCAGATCGACAGCATGGGCGTCGGCGCGATCCCCGTCGTGGTGCTCATGTCGTCCATCGTCGGCGCGATCGTGGCACAGCAGGGCGCCTTCCAGCTGCGCTATTTCGGGGCAGAGATCTTCACCGTCGACCTTGTCGGCATCCTGGTCCTGCGCGAAATGGGCGTGCTCTTGACGGCCATCATGATCGCCGGGCGCTCCGGGAGCGCCATCACCGCCGAGATCGGCTCGATGAAGATGCGCGAGGAAGTCGACGCGCTCACCGTCATCGGCCTCAATCCAGTCGGCGTCCTCGTTTTTCCGCGGCTGGTGGCGCTGGTGATCGCCTTGCCCTGCCTCACCGTCATCGCCAACTTCGCCGCGATCGGCGGGGCGATGGCGACGGCCTGGACCTATTCGGGGATACCGCCGGCGGCGTTCCTCGACCGGATGCACAGCGCGGTCGACCTGAACACCTTCTGGGCCGGGCTGATCAAGGCACCCTTCATGGCGATGATCATCGGCATCATCGCCTCGGTGGAGGGCATGAAGGTCGGCGGCAGCGCCGAATCGCTCGGCCGGCGCGTCACCGCTTCCGTCGTCAAATCGATCTTCGTCGTCATCGTCGTGGACGGGCTTTTCGCCATGTTCTACGCGGCGATCAATTTTTAGACCTCCGACCCCGGTATTGGGCATGTCCGACGCGACCGAAGGTGAGCATGAACCGGCCGATACGCCGCGGGACGACCGTGAAGTCGTGCTTTCCGCAAGGGACATCACCGTTTCCTTCGGCGCGACGACGGTGCTCAAGGATCTGGCGCTTGACGTTTACCGCGGCGAAATCCTCGGTTTCGTCGGTGCCTCGGGCGCGGGGAAATCGGTTCTCCTGCGCACCGTCCTCGGACTGAACAAGAAGCAGTCCGGCACGATCGAACTGTTCGGCGTCGATATCGACAAGGCGCGTGACGAGGAACGCATGCAGATCGACATGCGGCTTGGCGTTCTCTTCCAGCACGGAGCGCTGTTTTCGGGCCTGACCGTCGCGGAGAACATCCAGGTGCCGATGCGCGAATATCTCGACCTGCCGCAGCGGCTGATGGACGAACTGGCGCGGCTGAAGATCGAACTGGTCGGGCTGGCGCCCGACGCCGCCACGAAATATCCGTCGGAACTGTCCGGCGGCATGATCAAGAGGGCGGCGCTCGCCCGCGCGCTGGCGCTCGATCCGGATCTGGTTTTCCTGGATGAGCCGACGTCGGGGCTCGACCCGATCGGCGCCGCCGAATTCGATGAACTGGTGGAAAAACTGCGCGATACGATGGGGCTGACCGTGTATATGGTCACGCACGATCTCGACAGCCTCTTTTCCGCCTGCGACAGGATCGCGGTGCTGGGCAAGAAGAGGGTGCTCGTCCAGGGCACGATCGAAGACATGCTGGCATCCGAGGAGCCATGGGTGAAATCCTATTTCAGGGGAAAAAGGGCACGCCAGATAGACCGCAAGGCCACTGCGTAAGTTCCCGATTCGGGCTGTGGCGTTGAGGTTTCCGGGTACGGTTTTCGGAATTGGAATTCGTCTGTTACTTTCGGCTGATTCTATAGCAGGCCAGTTCTGCCGGACGAGGTCGGGCAGTTAGAGCATGATCCGGAAAAGTGGGCACCGGTTTTCCGAAAAGATCATGCTCAAACAAGGAGATAAGATCGTGATGCGATTCAATCTGATCGCATCGTGATCTGGCGCCGGTCGGCAGGGTAGGGAATGGAAACTCGCGCGAACTACGTCATTGTCGGCATTTTCACGGTCGTGGCGGTCCTTGCGGCGTTCGGCTTCGTTTACTGGATCGCCCGTTTCGGCGAGACGGGCGATACCGCGATGTTGCGTTTCCGCATCCCCGGCTCCGCGTCGGGCCTCGGGCGCGGCAGTTCGGTCCTGTTCAACGGCGTCAAGGTCGGTTCGGTGGACCGGGTCTATATCGATCCGAAGAACCCGACCGTGGCCATCGCCGACACCCAGGTCGATGCCAAGACCCCCGTTACCCAATCGACCGTCGCCGATGTCGGCATAGCCGGCCTGACCGGGCAGGCCAATATCGAGTTGCGCGGCGGCAATCCGGCGGAGCCGAACCTTCTGGCACAGGCCGCCCAACATGGTTCCATTGCCGAAATCAAGGCTAATCCGTCCGCCGTCACCAATCTGCTCGAAAAAGCCCAGGACATTTTCACCAAAACCGACACTGTGCTCGACGGGTTGCAGGGTTTCGTCAAGGACAACCGCAAGCCGCTGACCGCGACAATCGCGAACGTTCAGAAATTCTCCCAGGCGCTCGCCAACAATTCCGACAAGGTCGATGATTTTCTGTCGAGCGCCGGAGAACTGGCGACGACGCTGAGAGGCGTTTCCGGCAAGCTCGGCAGCACGCTCGATTCGGCGAAAGGACTGCTTGACGCCGTCAACCACGACAAGGTCGCCAGGGTCGTCGACAACGTCCAGGCCTTCACGGGGCGCCTCGATTCCGCCTCGCGCAACCTCGACCAGATCATGGCCAATGTCGATGACGCGTCGAAATCGCTCAAGACCCTGTCGGACGGGGCAAACGGCACGCTCGCCAAGGTGGACGGCGTTCTCGACAGCGTCGATCCCGCCGAGGTGAGGAGCGCCATCGCCAACATCAACGACGCCAGCAAGTCGGCGAACGCGGCAATGGCCGATATTTCGAAGGTGACGGAGAAAGTCGGGGACCATGCCGACGATGTCGACCGTATCATGACGGAAGCGCGGAACGTGATGGACAGGTTGAACGAGGCCTCGACCCGCGTGAACGGCATCCTCGCCAAGATCGACAATATGCTGGGTTCCGGCGACACGAACGGCCTCATCCAGCAGGCGAAGGACACGCTGAAATCCTTCAAGCAGACGGCCGACACGTTAAATGCCAGGCTTGGGCCGATCACCGCCGGCATCGCCCGCTTCTCTGGCCAGGGGCTGAACAATGTCGATCAGCTGGTCAGCGAGGCAAGGCGTGCGATCAACCGCATCGAGGAGGCGTTCACCGGTCTGGCACAGAACCCCCAGCGCATACTTACCGGTGGAGAGGGGACAGTGCGGCAGTATGATGGCCGCGCGCGGCGTTGACATTGCATGCCTGTTTCCGCAAGACAGGGTTGTAGGAGAAGAAGGGGCCTGCCGTGCCTGCCGCCGGTAGGGAGAACCGCGTGGCATTGAAG
>SCRB01000562.1 GCA_004299545.1 Rhizobiaceae bacterium | reverse complement strand
TCCAGACCGTGGTGAGCGCCGTCGTCGCGATCGCGGCTTCCTCGAGATCGTCATAGCCCGTGACGGAAATGTCCACTCCCGGAACGAGACCGGCGCGGGCGATACCGTTCATCAGCCCGATGGCGACCAGGTCGTTCCAGCAGACGGCGGCGGTCGGCTTGTCCTTCAGCGCCAGGAATTCCTGTGCCGCCTCGAAACCCGCCTGTTTCACGCGTGGGCCGGGCAGGCGCCATTCGGGGCGCATCGGAAGCCCGGCCTTTTCCATCGCCACGACATAGCCCCTGAAGCGGTCGCGGCCCGTGGAGGTCTGGTCAGTGCCACCGATCATGGCGATCCGCCTGTGGCCGAGCGAGATCAGATGGTTTGTCGCCAGGCCGATGCCATAGGCGTCGTCACCGCGAAAAACCGGGACATCGGCGCCTGGAACGCTTCTTGCGATGAGCACGACGGGCAGGCCGTTTTCCTCCGCCATCATGACATCGCCCGCGGGCGTGCCGATCGCGGGCGACATGATGACCCCGTCCGCTCCGAGCTGCAGCAGCGTGTCGATGAAGGTGCGCTGCTTTTCGAGGTCGTCATAATGGTTGGAAAGCAGGAAGGTCTGCCGGCTGCGGTCGAGTTCCTTTTCGATGGAACGCAGGATCTCGGCGAAGAAGGGGTTCATGATGTCGTGCACGACGACGCCGACAATGCCGGAGCGCGATGTCCTGAGGCTCGCGGCACGGCGGTTGTATATATAGCCGATGGCTTGTGCATGTTCCTTGATGCGTACGCGCGTCGCTTCCGCGACGAGCGGGCTGTCACGCAAGGCAAGCGAAACAGTCGCGGTCGATACATTCAACGCATCTGCGATCGTCGAGAGCTTGATCTTCTGCGCCAGTGTCCCCTCCCTTTAAACAATTTAAATTGTTTAAAATGTCAATAGGACAGGAATGGCGGGAAAATCAAGGATTATCGATGCTGCAATGATTCGGCGGCGGCACCGGGAACGGCTTTATTCATCTGCTTCCAGCGCGTCCTCGATTTCGGGCGCTTCGGCATCCGAGAAATTCGCCTCGACCCTGGCGAGAAGGCGGGCGAGTATCTTCTGCTCTTTCTTGTCGAAGCCCTTCAGCGCCAACTTCTCGGTCTTGCGCAGCGACTTTTCGATCGCTTTGATCGCTTCCCTGCCGTTCTCCGTCAGATGGACATGCGCCTGGCGCGCATCGTGATCGGACGCGGCTTTATCGAGAAAGCCCTGGCTTTGCAGACGATTGATGGTCTTGGTGACGGTGGGGGGCCTGACCCCGAGTTTAACCGCCAGTTGTCCCGGTGTTTGCCCGTCCTCCTTCGCGAGCATCAGCATGATCTGGTCCTGGCCCGCATAGAAACCATGCGTCAGCAGCCGCTGCGCAAGCGCGGTCCGCGTCAGCCGCGCTGCCGATTGCAGCCGGTTCATCGTCGCGCCCCTGGGATTCTTGGCCATGCGACCCCCTCGCCTTTAAAAATGCAGTTTCGCAAAGAATAATCTCGTCTGGCATGCGCGGCCAAGCACAAACGCTTTGCCGGCAATCGACCCTCCCAATCGCAGACCGTCATGACAGGCGGATGACAATGCTCTTCATACGCATAACGATTGGGCAGCGCGTTGATCGGATGGTGCAAAAAAAACGATCCCGTCTTATATGCAGGGCGAACAAATTCGCAGGACATGACCATGACTGACACACAAACGCAGACTCCGGCGCAAATTCCGGTAACCGTTCTCACCGGCTATCTCGGCTCGGGCAAGACGACGCTCCTCAACCGCATCCTCTCCGAAAGCCATGGCAAACGCTATGCGGTCATCGTCAACGAGTTCGGCGAAATCGGCATCGACAACGATCTGATCGTCGAATCCGACGAGGAAATCTATGAAATGAACAATGGCTGCGTCTGCTGCACGGTGCGTGGCGACCTCATTCGCGTCGTCGAAGGACTGATGCGCCGGCCCGGCCGCTTCGATGCCATCGTGGTCGAGACGACGGGGCTCGCCGATCCCGTTCCCGTCGCGCAGACCTTCTTCATGGATGACGACGTGCGCGCCAAGACGTCGCTTGATGCCGTCGTGGCGCTGGTCGATGCCAAGCACCTGCCGCTCAGGCTCAAGGACAGCCGCGAGGCGGAGGACCAGATCGCCTTCGCCGATGTCGTTCTCCTCAACAAGACCGATCTCGTCAGAGAGGACGAGTTGCGGCAGGTCGAGGCGACGGTCAGGGCAATCAATCCGTCGGCGCAGATCTATCACACGCAACGCGCCGGCATCGACCTTTCCAAGGTACTCGACCGCGGCGCCTTCGATCTGGCGCGGGCACTGGAAAACGACCCCCACTTCCTTGATGCCGACGAGCATGATCACGATCATGACCATCACGATCATGACGGCCACGACCACCATCATCACGATCACAACCATCACCACCACCATGACGGCGAGGTCTCCCCCATTCATGACGTGACGGTGCAGTCGGTGTCGCTGAGGGGCAGCGAACTGGACCCCAAGAAATTCTTCCCCTGGATCCAGAAGGTGACACAACTGGAAGGCCCCAACATCCTGCGCCTGAAGGGCATACTGGCCTTCAAGGACGACCCGGAGCGCTATGTGGTGCAGGGCGTACACATGATCATCGAAGGCGATCACCAGCGCGCATGGAAGGAAGGCGAGAAGCACGAAAGCCGTCTCGTCTTCATCGGCCGCGAACTGAACGAGGAAAGGCTGCGCAAGAGCTTCGAAGCCTGTCAGGTCGCCTGATCTCTCCATGCCCACAGTCGCCCCTCTCGACCTTGACGGCCATTGTGTCGCCGCCGCTTTCATCGGCGCTATCCCCGTTTTCGCAATGGCGGAAGGCACGCTCCATTGGCTCGATCACGGACAAAAATCGGCAAGCCTCCATGATGGGCTTTTGACCGCCATCCCATCGCTCGACGGGAAGACCCTCCTGACCGGTGGCGAGGATGGCAAAGTCATGGCGTTTTCGCCGGACGGTCCCTCGACCGCGCTTGCCGATTGCGGGCGCAAATGGATAACGAGCCTCGCCGCCGGCCCGCAGGACGCCGCCGCCTTCGCTTCGGGGAGGGTCGCGACCGTCCGCTTCGCCGATGGCAAGACGAAGGAATTTTCCTGCCCCCGCTCGGTTGAAGGCATCGCCTTCGCGCCGAAGGGCATGCGGGTCGGCATCGCGCGCTACAATGGCGCGACGCTCTATTTTCCGGCAACGGAAAGCAAGCCCGTCGAACTCGAATGGGCGGGCGCCCATACCGGTATCACCTTCTCGCCCGACGGCAATTTCCTCGTCACCACCATGCAGGAGAACGCCCTTCATGGCTGGAAGCTCGCGGACGGCAGGGATATGCGCATGAGCGGCTATCCGGCCAAGGTGAAGAGCTTTTCCTGGAGCGCCAGAGGGCGCTGGCTGGCGACTTCGGGCGCGCCCGCGGCGATCGTCTGGCCGTTCTCCGGCAAGGATGGCCCGATGGGCAAGGCGCCTGTGGAACTCGGCACGCGCGGCACCGTCATGGTAACGTCGGTCACCTGCCATCCCACGGACGAGATCGTCGCCATCGGTTACAGCGACGGTATGGTGCTTGCCGGTCGCATCGCCGACCAGAAGGAAGTGCTGCTGCGCCGGTCCGGCAAGGGCGCGATCTCCTCGATGAGTTGGGATACGGAAGGCCGCCGCGTTGTGTTCGGCACCGAAGCGGGCGATTGCGGCGTCATCGACATTTCGGCGTAAGAATTCCGGCGTATCTGTCAGTTGCGAAGCATGTCCAAGACCGTGTCCGGGCAGCCTGCACCGCCGCCCCTCCTCATCGCACCAGGATCGCCCTGAAATCGTTGACGTTCGTTCCGGTCGGCCCCGGCACGAAAAGATCGCCGATCGCGTCGAAGGCCGTCCACGCGTCATTATTGGCGAGAAAGGCCTTCGGAACCAAGCCCTTGGCACGAAGCCTTGTGACGGTGCCGGAATCGCAAAACGCACCGGCGTTGTCTTCCGAACCGTC
>SCRB01000561.1 GCA_004299545.1 Rhizobiaceae bacterium | reverse complement strand
TCGCCGCCCGTCTCGCAAGCCCGGCCACGGGTCGAATTCTGCTCGATGGCGCCGACATGAAAGATATTCCGGAGGCCGTCACCGGAAGGACGATCGGCTATGCGGACAGCACCACCCATTTTTCGGTCGGCACCGTGCAGGACCTTCTCGTCGAAGTGCTGCGGAACCGCCCGATATCCCCCTCGGAGCCTTCGGCCGACAACGCCTCCGTCGCGCGGAGATTGCTGGAAGCGAGGCGTTCAGGTAATTCCGAGTTCGACCTTTCGGTGGACTGGGTAGACGGAACGGACCTGGCGAGCCATATGCGATCGGTGACCGCAATGACGGGACTGAGCGGCGACATCCGCGATATCGGGCTCGCCAGCCATCTCCGTCCCGACGCCATCGGCCGGATCCAGCCGATGATCGGCAGGGCGCGCGCCTTGCTGCGCGAGAAGCTTGCCGCAGCGGGGCTGGAAGCCCTCGTCGAGCCCTTCGATCGCGGCCATTACAACATGCAGGCCTCGGTCGCGGAGAATATCCTGTTCGGCATGCCGGTCGACCCGGCTTTCGCGCCTTCCGTCCTTGCCCGCAACCCCGCGGTGAAGAGCCTGCTCGGGGACACCGGCCTGTGGCGCCCGCTGTTGACGCTGGGAACCGATATCGCAAAAACCTTCGTCGAGATGTTCGCCGACCTGCCATCGACAAGCCCGTTGTTCGGACAGGCGGTAGGACCGACCCATGAACAGGTCGACAAGCTTCGGGCGATCCTCGGCGGCACCGCGCAAGCCGGCGCCGAAACGATGTCCGAAGGGGACGAGGAGTCGCTGGTTACGCTGTCGATGGACTATATCGAGCCGCGCGACCGGTTCGGTCTTCTGAGCGGGGAGATCAAGATGAAGGCCCTGGAGACACGGCGCCGCCTCAGGGGGATGCTCGAGAACGATCCCGACAAGAAGATCAGCTTCAACGATCTCTACCTCTACAACTCGTCGCTGACGATCGCAGACAATATCCTCTTCGGCAGGATAGAGACCAATCTCGTCGGCGGGCGGGCCCGTATCATGGCCATGCTCGCGGCGGTCCTGGAGGAACTGGCCATTTCCAGCCTTCCTTTCGAAGCCGGGCTCGCTTTCAATGTCGGCGCCGGCGGACGCGGCTTGTCGGAGGCGCAGCGACAGAAGCTTCGTTTGGCGCGCGCATTGATGAAAAAGCCGGATTTCCTCATCCTCAATCGCCCGTTGGTGACGCTGCCCAGCGAAGAGCAGCGCAGGATCCTGAAAGCCGTGCTATCCAAAGCGGAGAATTCGAGCGGAGGCAGGCTCGGCATTTTGTGCGCACCCGCCGACCCTGCCCATGCGATCCTGTTCGATCGCGCGCTTTTCCTGCGGCAGGGCCGCATCGTTGCCGATGACGCGCCGAAGAAACTTCTGGAAACGCTTCCCGATTTCGCCGGGCTCGTCAAAGCCTGATGGATCGCCCTATGTTTCCGGACAATACCCCACGGAGTGCACCATGACATCGCTCGACCAGGAAGTGGCGCTTCTGCGGGGCGTTCCGTTCTTCTCCTCCATCGACACCGGCAAGCTCAAGCTTCTTGCCTATTCTTCCGAGAAACTCGGCTTCGAGGATGGCGAGGCCGTGTTCCGACAGGGTTCCACGGACGGAGATGCCTATTTCATCCTGGAAGGATCGGTGGACGTACTGACCGAGAGGAACGGGCACGAGGTCAAGGTAGCACACCTGCCCCAGCATGCTCTTTTCGGCGAGATTTCTGCCTTGTGCGACATCCCGCGCACGGCCACCGTGCGGGCGAAAGGCGATTTGCTCGCGCTTCGAATACCCGGGGAAAGCTTTCTGAACCTGATCGCAGAATATCCCGAGGTCGCCTTGCAGATCATCCGTGTCTTGGCGCGGCGTGTCGCCGATACGACGAGCGATCTGGCCGCGGCACTGGAGGCGCGCGACAAGGGCCAGGCTTAAGCTGCTCCTACATCCCGCATAACCAGGAAAAGCATCAGCGCGTAAGTGAGTTGATGCATGAGCTGGTCTGCGCCATGCGCGGCCCAGTACGATTTCCTGGCAGGGTTCGACGGACGCGTGACCGACCAGCGCGCCTTCACATAATCGATGACGTAATGCGCGATGGCTTCCGCGATGATCAGGCCGGTGATCATGGCGGCAGGAACGCCGGCAAGCATCAATACCAGGAGCGATCCGAGCACGTGGACCGCCACATGGGCGTACCCTCCCGGTTTGGCGAAGCTGGCCTTGCCCGCGATCATCCAGCGCGACTGCAGCAGATAGTCGGCAACGAAATGCTTTGCCTGCAAACCCACGAGGACGAAAAGCACGAACGTTTCCATGGCGCATCATAAGTATTTTGGTCGAGATACGAAATAGCTAGCAGTGAACGCGGCCTCCGTGATGACAGCGATGCCCGGTAGGTATAATCTGTAAGCGTGCCTGTTCGTCCGGTTCGGAGACGGCGCATGAGCGAAGCGACAGACCTGATCGCCATCCTGCGGGAGTCTGCGGATGAAGATGTGGTTTTTGCGATCGGACGGCTGATCGGCGACGGGATGGACCGCCATCTCTGCCGGATCAACGCTCTCGCCTTCGCGGAGAAAAACGGTTTCGACGAGGAAAAGACCATCGCCGCGTTCCTTCACGCGGCGTCGATCGGGCTGTTCGACATTTCGTGGAACGTCCTTTGTCCCGGCTGCGGCGGCGTCCTCGATACCAACACGACGCTCAGGACCATGCGGCAGGAGGAGTATGTCTGCTCGCTTTGCGCCGCCGGCTATGAACCGACCCTTGACGAAATGGTCGAGGTCACGTTCACGGTGAGCCCCCGTGTCAGGCGGATTGCCGCCCACAATCCGGAGGACCTGCCGCCGCTGGAATATTTCCGCCAGATCTACTGGAGTTCCGGCGTCGATCTTCCCGAGGACGACTACGCTTCCGTGGTCGAGAATTTCATCATTGAAACGGTGGAACTCCCACCCGGCGAAAAGGCCATCCTCTCGATCCAGCTTCCCGAAGAGTTCGTCGTGGTCTTCGAACCGATGACGCACGCGGTGCAGTTTCTGAACGTCAAGGGAGAGCCAACACGCGAGCGCCAGGCGCTCTCCGTCATCATCGACCGCAAACACCTGCACAACCAATCGCTGGAGATGCATCCGGGACCCCTGCGCGTCGCCTTCGAGAATCGCACCAACCGCCGTGCCTTACCCTCTATCTTCATCGCCGGCGAAGAACTGCACGAGGTCCTCAGAAAGCGCCGACCGTTCCTGACGGCCAAGCGCATTCTAACCAACCAGACGTTTCGCGACCTTTACCGGACGGACACGATCGAGATTGATCAGCGCCTCAAGATCACCAGCCTTACCTTCCTCTTCACCGATCTGCGCGGTTCCACGGAACTCTACGAACGTGTCGGTGACCTCGCCGCCTTCGACATCGTGCGCACGCACTTCCGCGTCCTGAACGACATCGTCGCGACGGAGGCGGGCGCCGTCGTGAAGACGATCGGAGACGCCGTCATGGCGACGTTTCCGACGCCGGACAGGGCGGTGGCCGCTGCACTGAGGATGCGCGAGGCCATGCGCGACCTGAACGAGGCACGCGGCCGCGAGGACCTTCTCCTGAAGATCGGCATTCATGAAGGGCCGTGTATCGCCGTGTCGATGAACGAACGGCAGGATTATTTTGGCCAGACGGTCAACATCGCCTCTCGTGTCCAGGGTCTCGCCACGTCGCAATCGAT
Organism: Rhizobiaceae bacterium; assembly: GCA_004299545.1. GTDB lineage: Bacteria > Pseudomonadota > Alphaproteobacteria > Rhizobiales > Rhizobiaceae > Mesorhizobium_L. The sequence goes on along the minus strand of SCRB01000561.1, from coordinate 2,402 downwards.
CTTCGCCACGAACGCGGTGATTTCCGATGCGCGCGCCGCTGAAGTGCTCGATCAGGCAAAGGTCACGCCCGTTTCGAAGGGCGCGATGCTGCGCGGGGTGGCAAGCGAGATGGCGCTTTACGTCATTCCCTGATCGGCCGGCAGCCGATCCGGAACGTTCGATGTTTCCCCGATCCGTGCCGAGGAGATTGAGCATAAAACGTCGGCTCTCTGCGGTTCTCGCCTTCGACATGGTCGGCTACTCGCGCCTCATGGGCGCGAATGAGCGAGACACGCTGGCTGTCTTCCGCAGGCACAGAAAAGACATCCTCAATCCAAAGGCCGCGCAATATCGCGGCAGGATCGTCAAGCTGACCGGCGACGGCGCGCTGATGGAGTTCGCCAGCGTCGTCGACTCGATCTCCTTTGCGGCCGAAGTCCAGCTTGCGATCGGCCGCGAGAACGCGGAACTGCCCGAAGCCAAGCGGATTCTCTACCGGATCGGGATCAATATCGGCGACATCGTCCTCGATGAGGGAGACATTTACGGCGATGGCGTGAACATCGCCGCGCGCCTGGAGGAGCTTGCCGAACCGGGTGGAATCTATCTTTCCGCGCAGGCCTGTGACCAGGCCCGAGGGAAGCTTGACCTCACTTTCGAGGCGGTCGGCGAAAGGCGGGTCAAGAACATCGCAGAGCCGCTCAACGTCTATCGCGTCCGGCTTGACGAGAAGGCGCTGTCACTCCTCACCCCGATCACGGCACACAAACCGGAAAGCCGTTTGCCAGGTCGGATCCCGGCAGCCGTCGGAGCGGCTGTAGTGCTCGTCGCCGTGCTGGTCGGAACCGCGATGTGGGTGCTGCGGCCATGGGAGCGCGTACCTGCACCGGAAGTGGACATGGGAAGGTTCGCCCGTACTTTGCCGGACAAGCCTTCGATAGCCGTTCTGCCCTTCACCAACGTAAGCGGAGATGCGGATCGCGATCGCCTGGCGGAAGGCCTGACAGACGATCTCATAACCGATCTCTCGAAGGTCTCCGATCTGTTCGTGATCGCCCGCCATTCGGTCTTTTCGCTCGGCGACACGACGGGGCGGATCCAGGACGTCGCGGCGGAACTGGGCGTCAACTACGTTCTCGAGGGAATGCTGCAAAAGGACGGCTCGCGCCTGAAGGTAGGCGTCAAACTGGTAGACGCATTGCGCGGCCTGTCCGTGTGGACGCAACGATACGATCGGGACTACGCGGACATCTTCGCCGTCCGCGATGACATCGTCGGCAACATCATCTCCGCGCTCTCCGTGACCCTCAACGAGAAGGAGCGCAGCCAACTGGCGCAAATCCCGACCGACAATCTCGAAGCCTACGACTACTATCTGCGGGCCGAGCACGAAGGATTTCTCTACAGCGACGTCGAATCCTATCGCCAGACGCTTTCCTTCTACCAGAAGGCGATTGACCTCGATCCGCGCTTCGCCGACGCCTATGCCGGTATCGCGCGCGTCGCAATCGACGTGCTCCGCAACGATTATAATCTGCTCTGGTCCGCCGCGGTCGCCCGCAAGATCGCCTACGACGCGGCCGGCCGCGCCTTGGCGCTCAACCCGGACAATGCACGCGCCCGAACCGTGCTCGCCCTGCTGCAGCTCGTCGACGGACGGGCCGCGGAAGCGATCGATTCCGCCAACCGCGCCGTGCTCATCCAGCCCAACGATTCCGAAGCCGTCGCGAATCTGGCGCTGGTGCTCGTCCAGACCGGCAGCGCGGAAGCGGCCGTGACCGCGATACGGAAGGCCCTACGGCTCAATCCCTCGTCGCCGCCGAATTTCCGCCTTTTGGCCGGCGTGGTCTTCTACATGGCACGCGGAAACGAGGAGGCTATGCCCCTCCTGAAAGCGGCGGTCGAAAGACTGCCCAATGTCGAGCCGGCACGCGAATATCTGGCAGCTGCCTACGCCCGGCAAGGAGACGAGCCGAACGCAAAAAAGCAGGCGGCGGCGCTGCTGAAGCTGTTCCCCGAAACCAACCTGACCTACTACGGCTATCTCTATGACTACTGGCGCGACGAGGACCGCCGCTATCACCTGAGTGCCCTGCATCTGGCCGGCATCCCGGAATGGCCGTTCGGCTTCGAGGGGCAGGAAAAGGACAGGCTCGGAGATGCCGAACTCCAAGCCCTGACAAGTAACAAGACCTGGGTCGGGCAGCACAAGAACGGCGTAGCCTTCGTCCGGTATTTCGACAAATCCGGCAACAGTGCCTATCGCAGCGCCAATACGAACATCACCGGGATCATAGAAATCCAGGGCAATCGCCTCTGCGAAAAGTTCGAAGGCTATTTCATGGACCGCCTCGCCTGTGGATATGTCTATCGAGCGCCCGACCGGAAGGGCGGCGCGCAATATGTCCACGTCACGCCGCAG